>JAYEFR010000279.1:0-6575 GCA_034716155.1 Thermodesulfobacteriota bacterium | reverse complement strand
TGTAGGCATTGATGTAAAGGCACCGGCATATACATCAAAAAAATTGGAGTTTATAAGGCATGATGTTAGGGATGATATGTACCCAATACTTTCAAAAAGGGGTATAGATTGTGCTATTCATGCTGCTTTTATTCTCCCCCCTATACACAACAAGACCCTCATGGAAGACATCAATGTAAACGGCACGAAGAATCTGCTTGATTCGTGTGCAAGGGCCGGCATAAAGCAGATTTTGCATTGCTCTTCTACCACTGCGTATGGGTTTCATAAAGACAACCCCACCATCTTGAGAGAGGATAGTCCCTTAAGGGGAAACCATGACTTTACCTACTCCAAAAACAAGAAGGAACTAGAGTTTGTATGTAAAAAATTTAAAGATGCCCATCCTGATATATGTTTAACTATTATAAGGCCATGTTTTGCGGTAGGCCCTGGATTTGATAATCCGCTTGCCAGGCATCTAAAAAAGAAGATCGTCATGCTGCCGTGGGATACGGCACCCTTTCAGTTCATCCATGAAGATGACCTAGTAGAGATTATATATCAACTCTTGTTAAACAAAAAAGATGGGGTGTACAATATAGCTGCTGATGGAACCATGACCTTTGATGAGATGATAGAGATCCTTGGCAAATGGCCTTTAAAGTTGCCTCCATCCATAATGCGTCCATTGAACACTATAATGTGGGCTTTGCGTGTTACTTTTATAACAGAATTCCCAAACCCAGCCCTTAACATGGTTCGTTATCCATGGATTGCGAGTAATGAAAAGATGAAGAAAGAATTGAATTATAAATTCAAGTATACCACAAGGGAAGCTTTTAAGGATTTTGCCGGATATGTAAGTTCTACAAAAACTTCCTGCTTAGATCGGGTTTTTAAAAATTTCTTATTAAAGTTAAAGGGATAGAATTATAATGAGATTAAACTTTACCGGGAAAACTGTGCTCATCACCGGTTCCTCTATGGGGATTGGAAAGGGTTTGTCCAAGTGTTTTGCACAAGACAAGGCAAATCTGGTATTGACCGATCTTCCATCAGAAAAAGAGCGTTTGGTCAGCTGGGCTAAGGAATTGGAAACATCCTATGACATAAAGACCTGGACGCTTAGCATTGATTTAACTGAGACGAACGGACATGAAACCCTTTACAGGCAGGTTATTGATTCTGTAGGGAAAATTCATACCCTGGTGAATAATGCAGGACTCTGCTGGTATGGCAAGTTTTATGACATGCCTAAAGATAGATTGGAGAAAATGATATTGCTCAATTGCATGGCATACGCCAAATTGAGCCGCCTGTTTTTACCTTCTATGATCGAGAATAACGAGGGCGCTGTTCTCAATGTATCCTCAGTAGCTGCCTTTCAGCCTCTCCCTGCAATGGCATTATACAGTGCCACCAAGGCATTTACCCAAACCTTGAGTGAGGCAATCCGCTATGAGCTGCCACTGAAGAGCAAAATAGTTGTTTCAACCCTTAATCCGCCGTTTTCTAAGACCGCTCTTATTAAAGACGCAGGTATCCCTGAAGATTTTATCCCGCTTTCCCTTTCTTTTAAGGATGTTGAGTCTATTACAGCCTTAGGATATCAGGCCTTCAAGAATGGCAACATACGCTATGTGCCTGGATGGCAGAACAAGCTTTTGCATATTGGCCTGGCAAGATATCTTCCGCGGAGAATAGTAAACAGGGTGGTTTGGCTGTTTATGCACCGCTGGTCTGATTTTTAGCCCTCCACCCTTATCCGGTACCGTCAGCAGTCTAAATAAAACTATGAATGATATTGAAAAAGGAGCTATTAAGTGAACAATAAAGGGTACTACATCCATTAATACCTTATCCCCTTTGTTTTCACCGGGTTATAGCTACTCCAAAATATCACCCGTAAACTCAGGCTAGTGTGGATATGTGGTTAGGTCTACGCCCTCCACGGGAAAGTCCATATCCACAATCCTTATTGTCTTTAGTCTTTCCAGCAAAGAGCCTCTAGAAGAGCCTTCACCAAGTCTGAGGTTTGTCACCACCGTGCGGTTAACAACCCTGACCCTCTCACCTAGCCAATGCGGCTGAGAATACCCCCATATCTCGTGGATGGCATACGGACATCCGTCCACTACACCAAGAAAGAGCATGATATGCCCCTCCATCCATAAAGTGCTCGCGCCGGAAAGAATCCTATCTGAAAGAATGGTGATCTTATCCTGCTTAGAATCTCCGTCATTGAAAAACGCCACAGGTGTGCCAACCTTTGATTGTAGCGTTGAGTTTCTGGGAAGCATAATCCCCATGGGCGCAAACACCTCCTGAATAAACCGGGAACAATCCTGCTCTCCATACATGCCTCCCCATCCATACGGTGCATTCAACAGTTTGAAAGATTGAAGTATGACATTGCGGGGTGTATACGGAAGATAGCCTTTGTGAACATCCGACTTGCGAACAAAGGCCGGAATAAACCTGCAGAAACCATCTTCCTGCCGAGAAGGGATAAGAATCTCCATTGCAGCCTGCCCCTCTCCCACCTTAAGGGGGAATCTTGCTCCCATCCGTGTACAGGCATGATAATTCCTCAAGGCAGAATCAAGAAAGATATCCGCTTTGGCGCTTGTCACTACTGCAAAGGGGGATGAGCGCATATAACCAGTCAGATCCATAAGCGAACAAATTGCCACATTCTCGGCTTCGACCCAGCCTGAACTAAGCGATGACACCCCGTAAAACCATTTCCCATCCGCAGTGACATGAAATATTGCGATAGGCGTGCCGATATCCAGTGCGCTATTTTGCAACCTGTCAAATGCCGGATTCATCTTTCTTGATGAGTAAAGGCTAGTGCTAGTGGGAAGGACCCTTTGGGCCGCATATGTCGCTATAAACCCGAATTGAACTGCCACTTCCTCTGGGATTTTTGCCAGGTCCATGTTTGCCTCTATCCTGCGAAAAAACTTTGCCCGCACCCTTTTCCCTCCAGACCCATAGTATCCCCTTTTCGAGATGCTTTTTAGCGAGCCTTTAAGCGAATCTTGCAGCCATACCCCAGGATAATGGAGAGGATATTGCGATATGTCCTTCACACACTTAAATTCATCTAGAATATATGCGTTGAATAATTGAATCTCTTCACCAGACATGACCACATCATCCGGATCCGGGTGCAGACCGATCCAGAACCCCGGGGTGTTCATCTCCGGATGAGTGCCTGGCAAAAGAACCGGTGCAGCAAAGTACAGCCTCTCATTTGATGCACACCCATTAAGAGTGAACAGGAGTAAAAACACGACCCCCGTATTAAACAAGCGACTGGAAAACCTCGAGCATAAAATTTTCACATCACCAGACAATTTAAGCCCTTTGGTAATTATTAAGGTTGTTTAGGTTGTAGGCTGAAGGCTGAAGGTAATTTAGTTTTGCGCATCGATCGAAGATATGGCGCACAAAACCTTCCCGGTCTCCGGAATTTCTGAGCTTCGTATAATCACGCATGATTCCCTCCCTATCTACCCACAGCCTATCTACCTGAGCAGTTAAGCCCTTTGTATAATATGCATTCTATCATTGCAAGTGTATCTAAGGCTAAATAGCCGAAAACTGGAATGTGATGACCTTTGGTCCATGGTTGTGCGGACATGAGGATTTATATGAAAATAGGGGTCAGGGATCAAGGGTCAGCCTCCAGCTTAAAGATATCTATAGAATAGGTTCAATTCTTGAGACCTTTGCATAATTGAAGAGCCTGTCTGCATCTCGGATAAGAGATATTTTATCTACCCATATTGTATGACGTACATAGAATTTTTACTCCGCACAGGAGGCATAGGCAGGCATATTCATTGCGAGGAGGTTTTTAGGCCGACGTGGCAATCCCATTGGTTGCAGGCACTTTGAGATTCTTCACTTCGCTTAAGCCCCCCACACTTCGTGTGGGTCCCATATTTTGTCTTCGCTAAAGCTCGCAATGACAAATTGGATATTACGCAAAGGTACCACCCTATCTGAAGGTTTTGCAACGAACAACGGACTACTGACAAGTATAAGTACAGAACTAAAAGACCACTCAGGATAAATATATTTTTCATCCTTGGTTGTGTCCGAAAAGGCAATGCACGTTTACAATCAATGCATCTTGGTTTATAATTAATACATTCTGTTATATGTTAAACAAAATATCCAGGAGGTAAAGCATGCGCTTTGAAGACATTAGTGATTTCAAGATGAAGGGTCTGAGATTTCAGTTCCGGTATACAGTGATACTAGCCATACCTTTGGGTATCGTGATAATGCTTTTCCCAAGGTTTGTAACAAAGACTTGCGGGATAGGGGATCAGAATCAGACCTTCTTTGGAATAAGTGGTGCTGTATATTTTGCCTTTGGTTTGCTCTCGCTTCTTGGGTTGCGTAATCCAAAAAAATGGGCGCCGATTCTTGTGCTCCAGTTTACCTACAAGGTTGCATGGCTGGTATTTGTCATGGGGCTCAGGGCAATGCGAGGAGAATCTAAAGTGAGATGGCCCGATATAGCAATGCTGGCCGGTTATGGAAGCATGATCGCTGGAGATGTCTGGGGAGTGCCGTGGAGATATATATTCAGCAAGGACGAATAAAGTAAATTCCATGCCCTGCTGGTTATCGGTCATAGAAGAACTGCGAAAAACTCTCATAAGAAAATTTTTGTCTGAAAGGGGTTTATTATGGAGAAATATGACATAGTAATAATTGGCAGTGGATGTGGAGGTTCGCCTGCTGCCGGCAATCTCGCCTCGGCCGGGGCAAAGGTATGTGTTCTCGAACGCGGAACATGGTGGGGTCCTCTTCAGGGAAAACGAACCTTTCCCAAGGACTATCTTCAAGTTTTAAGACACATACGGGGTCTTGGGGTAAGCCTCCCTTTTTTCAAAAAATATATCCCCATAAATAAGAAGGCGGGGCTATTAGAATTTTATTTAGTGGATGGTTATATCCACATAATACCATGCGGTGTCGGGGGAGGATCTCTCGTGATCGGTGGGTATGTCGATAAACCGCCAAAAGACATTTATGGCCACTATCCTGACGAGATAACCCCTGAGGAGATGGAACCATATTTTGAAAGTGTTGCCCGTGTTGTGCAACCGGCATATGCCCCTAAGAAAACCTGGTATATGGAGGCAACAGATAAGGCATGTGATAATATACCAGGGATCAAATCAGAACCACAGTTGGCAAGCAATTGGTATGGCAGCGGCCCTGATACTGATGAGGAAAGGGTAAATGAGTTTGGGTGCAAGCAGAAAAATTATAATTACAGTCCGGATGACCTAACAGGAATCAATAGGGGATCCAAGAACAGCATGGATATCACCTACCTCCAGCTGGTGCTGAAAAATGGTGGCGAGATCAGGGAACTCTCCGAGGTTACAGGTATCAGGAAGGCAAAAGATGGATATATTGTGGATTACATAGATCTTAATGATAATTTAAGAAAATCTATAACAGCCCCCAAGATAATCGTGAGTGCCGGCGGGCTGAACACCATGAAGATCCTCTTTGCATCAAAGGCCAACAAGTCAGACGGGCTTCCCCTTTTGAGCGATAAACTCGGCCACAGATGGGGACACAACGGTGACCGCGTAGGCATGAAGATCGCCTGGCATAGCAACCTGGATCATTCATATAATCCATGCATATTCCGGTACCATGAGATAGAATCTGATAAATATGATTACGACTTTCACCAGTTCGCATGTACATCCACTTTCATGGCATGGGCCCCGCCACCTCTCAATTTTATCACCAACCGGATCATGCCCTACCTGTCACTGACCCGCGAAGAACCCATTGGCAGAATATTCCCTGCTGGTGACGTGGTAGACATCTACTATCCATCGCAAGACTGCCACCGCAGGGCTGATATGTACCAAAGATTGATAACGATGGAGATAGATGCCCTGAATAAGCCCATTAGTGATGAGAAGCGCAAAAAAAAGATGGATAAGATTGAAAGGATACGGGCATGGAAGGGTATTGGGACAGTACACCAACAAGGCGGGGCTTCCATGGCAAACACCATTGCCGAGGGCGTCTGCGACCACACAGGAGAGGTCTTCAACTATCCCGGGCTTTTTGTATGTGATGCATCTATCTTACCCATCGCGACGTGCTGCGGTCCGCACTTCTTCATCTTGGCCCATTCGGATAGAATATCAAAGCTTATGATTGAACGGGAAAAGTGATGGTTTCACAAAAAGTATAAAAGGCTGTCATTGCGAGGAGGTTTTTAGGCCGACGTGGCAATCCCATTGGTTGCAGACTTTTCTGAGATTGCTTCGTCGCTTAAGCTCCTCGCAATGACAATATAGGTATTATGCAAAAGCCGATGAAAGCAAAAGGCCCCTACATTTCACATAAACCTATTTTTTATCTTTTCGACTCTTGACTCACGACTATTCTTAATCACCCAACACCCAAAACTCAACACCTTTTTACTATTCACTATTCACTGTTCACTGTTTTCATATAAACCCCTCGATATTATATCCTAAAAATCCTACGGACAGCAGGTGCTCATAATACAAACTGGTTTCCAATCAATGGTA
>JAYEFR010000278.1:0-6594 GCA_034716155.1 Thermodesulfobacteriota bacterium | reverse complement strand
TTTGCAGATAAAGTCACAGACGTACTCCCCTTCCTTTTCAGAGAATCATTTGGGACAGATTTCTCCTATCAACCCCACATCTAAAGATTAAGTCTTAAATTTCCGATTAAGATCTATCATGGAAGATTATCAGATATGGATTTCTGTCTTATATGCAATTCTTTTTATAGCAGCATGTATACTTATCATCAAATCATTGACACCAAATAAAAAGGCCGTCCCAAAAAAGACTACATCTGCCTATGTTCATATATCTTCTGATGAGAAGATCAATTTTTCGAAAGATACCTATGACTTAGAATGGAAGCCTGAGAGAAAGAGAGATACAGAACCCACTGATGAGATAGTAAGAACCCTAAAAGAGATAGAAAATATATCCCCTTTGGTAACAAATCTTGTCGGCAGGTTAAATAAGCCCGATTCCACCCCGAAAGAGATAGCACAACTTATCTCAACAGATCAGAGCCTTACTGTGTATATCTTAAAGAGAGCAAACTCTGCATACTATGGACTTGCCCAGAAAATAGACAATATCTTTAATGCCATTGTGGTACTAGGATATAATGAAATCCACAGGATTGTTATAGAAGAAAGGCTTAGAAAGGTTGGCATTCAGCCTTTAAAAGCTGAATGGACTCATGCAAACATAACATCCAATATTGCTGCATATCTGGCAAATATGTCAAACATAGGTGTTCGCGGTGGTACTGCAGTTACCTTGGGAATACTCCATGATATCGCAAGAAATGTTATGACCCAATCTTCATCCCAGCCCCAAGAGGATCTCCCACAAGACCCAAGACAGAGGCTAAGAAGGGAGATTGAAATCTATGGGATAGACCATGCAACCCTTGGAGCTCTATTAGCCAGACGCTGGAATATGCCCGAGAATCTTTGTACATGCATAGAGATCCATCACCACCCCATGTTCTGGCCATTAAGAGATGTAGGGCGGTATGCACCAAATGTGATAAGAGATGTTGCTGTGCTGGCCATAGCAGATATTGCGGCCAGACATTTTATGGGGGAAATCAATGGGCCGTATATCGGTGAAGATTATTATATGTTCATCAAAAAATCTCCACAGATGGACAGGATCCTAACACCCTCGCTTACTCGGGAACTGGAAAAGATAAAGTCATTGGATATAGAGCAAAAAGAGTCTTAGAGTCGAGAATCAAGGGTCGAAAACCCTTAAAATACCCCTTACCAAAATAGTTTCCACATGGGATAATGGAACTGATTCGTTTCATTGGTTATATTTACGGAGAGGTTGAAAAGGCTCAAAGACCTAGCATGCTCCTAACCAATTACAGGATTCTTCTGTCTATTGAATGAGATTCATTGCTCGTTGAAGGTTTAGATCATATAGCCCTGATGTGTTTGACGGCAGACCCTCTAACACTTTGGACATAAGGGCCTTTGCCTGATCTACATTATCTACACGGGATTTAGATGCATGTTTATTTTCTAAAGAAATTATATCAGCTGCCTTTTGCTGTTGTTTATCTACACCCTCTGTCTTCTTATCCGCCTTCTGATTCTGCTTCATAATGTGTATATTATTTATTATCTCTGGATTAATTTTCACTGCCTTTTCCCTCCATATAACCCACATATCGACATAAATACATAATTACTTTAGAAGAAACACACAGGCTATTAATCCTTATTATTACTGGTTATTTCAAGTAACATTTCATAGATCTTGTTTCTCCTGGATCCGGTTTCCTTAATCAGGACATCCAGGGCATCCTTCTTCGAATATCCAGCATTAAGCAGGAATCTCGCCCTATCCTCTATTATCCTAGAGTCTAAAGACTTGTCTGCTTTTATCCCACCAATTAAAACTGTAACCTCCCCTATATTGTTCATGCCTTTCAATCGAGCAATCACCTCAGGTATAGACCCTATTATATATTCCTCAAAGATCTTTGTAAGTTCTCTTGCTACACAAACCCTGCGATTATCTAAAGTCTCATATATATACGTAAGTGTCTTTATGATCCTCCCAGGAGACTCATAAAATATTGTAATATCTTCAGATACAGCCATCCTTGCTATCTCTTTTCTTGCAAGACCCTTTTTTCTTGGGAAAAATTCTATAAAGCGAACTGGGCCTGTAAGGCCGGAGCCTGATATGGCAGTTACAAATGCACAGGCCCCCGGCAATGCCTCTACCTTGATGCCCATTTCATGAGCAATGGAGACAAGCCTAACACCTGGATCACTTATTCCAGGGACACCTGCGTTACTTACCATGGCAACAGATTTTCCTTTATCTAAAAGCTCAAGGACTTCCTTAATCCTGCGGGCTTCACTGAATTTCTCAAAGGATAGCAAACGCTTTCTTATCCCAAAGTGGTTTAATAGTTTGAGTGTATGCCTTGTATCCTCACAGAGGATTACATCCACTGAGTTTAACACACGCAAAGCCCTCAAGGTAATATCCTCAAGATTCCCTATCGGAGTGGGCACAAGATATATCACCTTATTCATAAAAATGTTTACTTTTCTCCTTTCTCACTAATATTTAATTATGTTATATAGCACTACAGATGAAAGATAAAGAGGGGGCTTATAAGTGGAGTCTCTAAAACTTGACAGTAACATCATCCATAAAAAGATTGAATCTTCTCCCGAATATCTAAAAAAGCTATTTATAATGCCGGACATCCCGGATGGATTCATAGAATTCGGCGTCCACCTCCTGGATATGATTCACGATTTCTTTAAAGAAAAAGGGGGCATTCATTCGTCTATCTCCCTGCAAGAATTAGGTGAGATATTCAACCATATAGAAATACCTGAAAAACCTGTACTTATAAGGGATGTGCTTGATGAGATCAAACATAACATCATAAGGCACTCTGTAAAGGTAGCAAACCCCTATTATATAGGGCATATGACATCTGCCATACCCTATTTTATGATGCTGCTGGAGATGATCTCCGTAAGCCTGAACCAGAATCAGGTAAAGATAGAAAGCGCAAAGGCATCATCATTTGTAGAGAGGGAATTCTTGTGCTGGATCCATAAACTTGTGTTTAATAAGTCAGCTGAATTTTACAAGGCAAACATCCAAAACCACTGTATAGCCCTCGGGGATATTACATCAGATGGTAGCATAGCAAACCTTACAGCGCTGTCTCTAGCCATGGCAAAGGCATTCCCTCCTGATGGGAAAAGATTCAAGGGTATAAGAGAAGAAGGCATTATCAATGCACTAAAATACTACGGCTACAGACAGGGGATCTTTTTGGTTTCAAAGCGCGGGCATTATTCCATATGTAAATCAGGGACTATACTGGGCATAGGCAAACAAAATGTAATATATGTACCTGTAGACCCATACACAAACAAAATGAGTACGGATAAGCTATGGGGAATCATAGATAAAATCAAGAAAGAGGACAAGAAAGAGGGACTGCCTACAAAGATTATCGCATTGATTGGTATAGCAGGCACTACAGAGACAGGTAATATCGACCCGCTTGACAAACTTGCCGACATTGCTGGTGAACTAGATACACACTATCATGTAGACGCAGCATGGGGTGGTGGGGCCTTACTTAAGAAGAGAGAAAAAGATTTCCTAAGGGGTATAGAAAAGGCTGATACTGTAAGTCTTGATGCGCATAAGCTCCTCTATTCACCTAGCTCTATGGGCATTTGCCTCTTCAAGAATGTACGAGAATCCTTGTATCTTTATCATACATCTGATTATATTATAAGAAAGGGATCTGTAGACCAGGGGAGATTTACTATAGAAGGATCACGACCATTTTCCTGCCTGAAACCCTGGGCAGCCTTTAAGATTATAGGAAGAGACGGGTACAATATCATATTTGAACATGCAACTAATCTACAAAAAACCTTTGTAGGAATGATAAAGAAAGACCACCTCTTTGAACTTTTAAATGAACCTGAACTGTTTATTATAAACTACCGCTTTGTACCAAAAGAATTAAAAAAGAGGCTTGATGAGATTATAGAAAACCCAGTAAAGTATAATGACGAGATTACAGAGATAAATAATATTATAAATGACATCAATATAGAACTTCATAAAACGATCAGGGAAAAAGATACCTCTTTTGTATCCAGGACGCGCCTTGAGTCCACGAAGTATGCACCCAGAAAAATTGTGGTCTTAAGGGCTGTCACCGTAAACCCACTCACAGAAGAAGATATGCTAAAAAAGATATTAAATGAACATAGACGCCTGGGTAAAAAGATATGGCAAGCGATGAACTGGTCATATAAAAAAGGCCAACGGCTAATAGCCAAAGGCTAGAAAATCGAGTGATAATAAATATACATCTTAGCACATCGATCTTTACCATATGAACATCCATGACTGCGTGGCAGGCACAACCTCCAAAGGTGAAAAGATTGGGAATCTATCAGCCATAAGTGATCTTTTAGCTCTGCACTTATACCTGTCAGTAGTCCGTTGCCTGTTGTCCGTTGTAAAACCTCCAGATAGGATGTTCACCTTCCAATATACCACGGACAAATAAACCACGGACAACTGACAACTATTTTCATATAAATTCTCTTTTTATCGAACTTAGAAGCAAGATAAAAATAAATTTAATATATTAGGACAATATGATAATCATAACCAATGAACGTTATAAAATCCAGGTTCAAGGGGTACGAATGGGACTTAGTACAACACAAGGATGTGAGAAGTGTATATAAACTCACCAAAGATGATAGCCCTAGCCTGTATATAAAGATATACCACCCAACATCACTATTCCAGCGACTAAGAAATTTGATCTATCCCAAAACCTTAAAAGAGGCCCGTATGCTGGAAAAATTAAAAAAATCAGGGATCATGGTGCCGGATGTAGTAGATCACATAAGGCATGGGCATGTATCTGCTCTCGTCACCAGGGCTATCAGCCCATCCAAATCCCTTCTTGACACCCCTCATACGGAACAAGCCAATATCACGCTCGACATGGCATATTCACTTTTGGAAAAAGGATTTCTTTACAAAGATCTCCATGCAGGCAATCTCATATTAGAGGGATCTCAAAGGCCCGTCCTGGTAGATGCCTATGAGATAGTGCCCAAACACAGGATCAGAGATCACGATATTGTAAGACTACTTGCCCAGGTAGCAAGTGTATACAATACCCCACATGATATCCTCACAAACTATGTCCAAAAACTATCATCTCGAAAAAAAGCAGATAAAGTTGCAACAATAATAAGAAAAACGGCCTTATCGAATAAAAGGCGGATGGTAAAAAGGCTTATCATGAGGCTCCTAAGGCAGAGCAGCTTCTCAGAAGAGATCTCCACAGACACATACAGGGCATATATCCATAAGGGCAATCATATAGATCTAGATGACCTCATCTCCAGGCATAGACAGAATATATTGAATAATACAAACATCCTTAAATATCAGGCTAAAACACAACTGAGCATTGTAGATAATTACTGCGTAAAATCATATAAAAGACCAAGACTACTAACCAGGCCATACGCCCTTAGGGGATGGAAAGGTTTATTGACCCTATATTTTAATAATATCCCGGTACCATCACCTGTGGCGATCGTAATATTTAAAGACAGATCCAGCGTTCTTATTACTAAAGCGCTCGCTCAACCCAACATCGACAGGGTTTTATACCACGAATACGCACATATGGATTTCAAACAAAAGATTGATATCGCCAGGGCATTAGGAAAACTTATCGGGCACATGCATACTATCAATATCTACCATGCCGACCTCAAGGCATGTAACATTAAACTTTCACAACCTTCCATAGACTTTCTGTTCCTGGATACCGACAAGGTTATACAGTCCAGGCGCCTATCAAAGAGGAGACGTCTTAAAAACCTGGTTCAACTAAACACCAGTATACCAACTCACGTCTCTCTAGGCGTAAGGATGGCCTTCATAAAGGCATATTCAGCAATTATTGAAGATAATCCAAAAGATCTCTTCAGAAAGATATGGGGATTATCATCTGCCCAAGATGTCGTCTACTGCACGGATTCTGGCGACAGGGTTGAATCGTGGAGATCAAAATCCAACTCACATCATTTAGAATTATGAAGACCTTAAATCCATATATCTGGATATTTCATGAGATATATTATATATAAACCCTCACAGGAGGGAGTATGATAGCAGAACCTGCACAACTTGCCAATAAAGGGGTGCATGAGAAGGTCATATCATATTTTAAGGGATTCAAACCCGGAAAGGTCCTAGACATACCATGCGGCACAGGGGCATTGTCTATTGTATTGGATAAGATGGGCTATGATGTCACCCCACGTGATATACACCCTGAACATATGGATGTGCCTGGTTTAAAGGCCCAGTTCTGCGATATGAATAAAGAATTTCCTTTTGAATCAAAAATCTTTGATTATGTCGCTTGTGTTGAAGGAATAGAACATACAGAGAACTCCTACAATGCCATTCGGGAGATTGCGCGGGTATTAAAGCCTGGGGGAAAGTTAGTCCTTACCACCCCGAATTACCTCAATATTGAGAGAAGGCTCAAATTTCTCATCACCGGTTCATTCAGCAAGCCTGTCACACAAGAGAGGTTCAAG
>JAYEFR010000277.1:27734-30260 GCA_034716155.1 Thermodesulfobacteriota bacterium | reverse complement strand
TTTAACTCGCCTGGTGCAATAGTGGTCTTTAGCCCGCCCGGGGCCTTTACCCTCACACCTCAACTCGGCTTGATGTCGATAGTTAATACCTTATCCCCTGTATTCTTCAAGGTAAACTCATGGGTAATCTTCTTGCCCTGGGCTACATCCCCTGCTTGAAAAATGTTCTCATCAACAACAGCCTTTGGCGACGTACAGGCACTGTTTGCGCCAAACAGCAAAAAGGCCGCAAGCAAATACACAAAATACCTCAGAAACCTCATCATGGCGTACCTCCTAAATTAACATATCACAAATCGCATTGGTTTTCGACATTTATATGTTAAATCCCCAAAAACATATACTCTGGATTGGCACCCCTCTTTTAAATCAAGAAAATGTCTTATGTACTAACATACCCGTAGTTTTCATATAAACTCGTATGAGCGATCCACTCTCACAACGAAGGACGAAAAACATTCTCACGCAAAGAACGCCAAGTACGCAAACATACTTTCTTTTTTTATCATTCTTCTCTATTTTCCTTTGCGTCTTTGCGTGAGGGAAAATTTTTTGATCTTCTTTGCAGGACCTGTGTTTCCTGCACATCAACAGGTACTTTTTCATACAAAAAGGCCCCCTGCTCTTAGCAGGGGGCCTTTTATTCAGACCTCCTTACACACCTTAATAAAAGTAACCCCCTGCTTGCACAAGGGGTTTATTTTATAATCACATCAGTTGCAGGCCTCATCTGCTACGCAACAGTCCTCACCGGTGGCTGTCTCACCCGTACACGTATCACATGTGCAGTCGATAGTTACAAAATCAGGGGCATAATTATAGCAATACCAGGTAATTCCATCGCTGCTTAGATAATAATTTCCACCCACTGACTGTTTCTGCATTACCTCCAGATCATAGAGAACATATCCGTCGCAATCACCTGCTGTCTCGATAAATTCAACTAATCCTGTCAGCCTTCCGCTAAAATCAGCGACTTTCAGTGGGGCTACTTGCTGACCCAGCATGGCGAAACCATTTGTGCACTGATCTTCATAGCCGGGAGAGCTAGGAGTACCATCGAGCAAATGGTCATAGAAATTAAAGGTTGCTACCGCTTCTAAACCATAAGTAGTACTCAGAACAATCCCTCCATCAGTACTGCCAGTGATAGAACCATTCCATTCTTCAAACTCTGGTGGAGATGGAGCAGGGATCCTCTTATTCACATTCTCGTGATAACACTGATCAGCCCTGCTCCATAAGACCCCACAATCACGAAGATCCGTAGGCTGGCCGGTATCCCCTGCCATGCCGCCATTCACATAGCTTGTAGTACCTGCAGCATTTTCCGCGGTATATGGCGTGACCCTGTAGAAATAGGCAGTGTCTGCAACAATATCACCGCCTACCGTATCTGTCCATGTCTCAGACCCTTTTGGTATCAGTGCTGTAGTAACTGCAGTAAATGGACCATAGGGAGAGGTTGCCCTCTCTAATACGTAGGCAGCTAGTGAATCCCCAAGCCCGCCATCCCAGGTCCAGGTTACGACGATCTGAGTATTAGACGGGTTTTCCGGATCAAGGACTCCATCCGTTGCATAGATCCCCGGACTCCCTCCGCACCCATTGGCAAACAAACCTATGGCCAGAATCATTACCAGCCACATAGAATACTTTGATAAATTTTTCATTCATACCTCCTCATTTTTGTTTTTTTGTGACATTACTGTTTCAAAAGACCTTAGTTTCTCGATTTCATCACCTCCTCTTCCTTTACCCCAAAGTCTTTCGTCTTAAAAAACCCTAAAATAAACCTGGTATGCACAAAACACACTTCTTGCTGTGATTCATGATGCAAACTTACTAAAATTCTCAATGCATAACAAGACAATTTGTATTGTACAGACCTCCATATTCCATATAAATATATCTGCAAACATTATACCATCAACATAAAAAATATCTTAGCGCAATTAATTATACGTAACCGTTTGAAATAATTGGAAAACTAAACATGCCGACACAAAAGGCCTATCTTAAAAAATAGTATTTTTTAGGTGACACATGGAAAATTTATTCTCAATTTGTGAAAAATTATTCCATAGAGGGGAATCTTCCCATGGATGATATTCAAGGAGAATACCTTAAAGGTGACGCCGGTTGATATAAAACACTCACGTCCGCAGACGGCCACAACCAAGTATGAAAATATGGCATTCTCATACGGATTTTATCCTTGTAGGGCATATTCCCCTTAAGCGGCCCGATGAGGGCAAAAGGCCTCTACAATGCTTGTCGGTAGTCTGTTGTCCGTTGCAAAACATCCAGACAGGATGGGACTTTTGCATAATATCCATATCGTCATTGCGAGCTTTAGCGAAGCAATCTCAAAGTGCCTGCAACCGACGGGATTGCCACGTCGGCCTAAAAACCTCCTCGCAATGAATATGCTCTTCAATTATGTAAAGGTCTCAAGAATTGAATCTGTTCTATCTTTCATCTTCAATCTATTGTTTTCCCGACTATCCTTATTCACTCAACACT
>JAYEFR010000277.1:0-27634 GCA_034716155.1 Thermodesulfobacteriota bacterium | reverse complement strand
CGTCGGCCTAAAAACCTCCTCGCAATGAATATGCTCTTCAATTATGTAAAGGTCTCAAGAATTGAATCTGTTCTATCTTTCATCTTCAATCTATTGTTTTCCCGACTATCCTTATTCACTCAACACTTAAAACCCAACACTTCTTTCACTATTCACTGTTTTTATATAAACATACCCGGGATGAGAGAAACATCCATCCCTAAAAACCGACCCCTGATCCCTGCCAACTATTTTCATATAAAGGCTTATGCCTCTATCGAGATCTCCATTGGGGCAGCCTCATAGGAGACTTCCTCATAGTAGCCGGCAAATCTCGTTGCCACACCGCCTGAATCAAAGAGCCTGTCTCTGAGCTGATCCACGCCTTTCATGACCCGAGAGTAGGTTTCATCAATCATATCTGCAATATTATTTGGCAGGATACCCAAGATCCTCTTTGCCTCCCTGAAACCCTCATCAATCGCATTGATAAGTTTGTCGAAAAAGGCGGTCAGCTTTTCCATGTCCTCGTTTTCTTGCGCCCCGAACATATCCAAAAGCGTCTTTGCAAAATCAACTATCCTCTCCGATGTTGCCTTTGGACCAAAATAATCGTCAAGGGGATGGGGGTTGTCTTCAGGTAAAGACTCGGCTTGCTGGCTTGCCTGGCTGACCTCATAACGAACCACCCTGTACATGGTCTTGTAGCTTAAGTTAATGGAAAATTTTGACCCATCTTCCCCCTCGTAATCTATGTTTATGTTTGCCAGAAGAGCACCTGCATCCTCCTGGTAATAGCAGGACCTTCCATAACAGGCCGGAGCAAGTAAGGAATTATCTCCCCTGATTGAAGATAGATCCACTGAATCAGGGATAATCTTTGATCCATGCATCTTGTCTTGTCCCGATGAACACACCTCTGTATTGGGATTCGGTGGGAAAAATGTTTGGGGGGTATAAGTTGGAATCCGGCTGATATTTAAGGTCATCCTTGGCCTCCTTTTTTTACGTCCTTGTTGAAAATTTATACTTCCAAGACTTATCGACATTTTTTAAAAGACACTTGAGCCGATCTTTTAGATATGCAATATCTATACATGTTAGAGAGAATTGATACCAAGTTGCAATCAAGTCATTGCGAGGAGCTTTAGCGACGTGGCAATCTCAGCCTTTAGATTGCTTCGCTAAAGCTCGCAATGACAATCTCGATAAGTATCTGATTGGATGCAACTTGGTATGAGAAGATAAATATCTTGCCCTGTACTATTTCCTGAGATAAGACGATAGGAAATAATGATGGATAAACAAGGTCTGAAAACCGCAAGCCAGGTTACCCTGGTAGGTTCTGGTGTAAATGTTATCTTGGCTGCCATAAAACTGGCGGCAGGTATTATCGGCAGAAGTTCAGCCCTTGTCGCCGATGCTATACACTCTCTGTCTGACCTTATTACAGACGCGATCACCCTATTTGGTGTGCGTGCAGGAAACAAACCAGCAGATAAATCTCATGCGTATGGCCACGGTAAGATTGAGACGCTTGCCGCAACCCTTATCGGTGCGATATTGTTTGTGGTGGGGATTGGGATTTTCCTGTCCGGAGCGAGCAAGGTGCTGGACGCATATAGAGGTCACATCCCATGCAGGCCGGAGTGGATTGCCTTTTATGTGGCTATTATCTCTATCGTTACAAAGGAATGGCTCTATCGCTATACCATGAAAAAGGCGAAAGAGGTAAAGAGCAAGGCGATTATTGCAAATGCGTGGCACCACCGCTCGGATGCACTTTCATCAATCGGCACCATAGTGGGTATCGGCGGGGCCATTGTCCTTGGTGAGCGATTTAGAATCCTCGACCCGATTGCAGCAATAGGGATAAGCATACTTATTATCAGGGAGGCATTGCGTATCATTCTTCAATGTATTGACGAACTCACGGAAAAATCTCTTGGTGAGGAGATGGAGGCAGATATCTTGAGGGTTATAATGAGCGTGCCGGACGTAAAAAACCCGCATAACCTGAAGACGCGCAGGATCGGAAACACCTGCGCCATAGATGTGCACATCGAGGTGGACAGGTCTTTAAATATTGTCGATGCCCATGAGATATCAAGGGGGGTCGAGGATAACATCAGAGGGTTTCTCGGAAAAGATACCTTTGTGTCTGTCCATGTAGAGCCTCTAAAATGAAAATGGTATTTTTCCGAATTTCTGGGTATAAGTAAAAGAAACTATCAGGAGAAGGAGAGGAATATGTTTGATTACATGCTTACAGAGGAACAGATAAAGATAAGGGACGAGGTCCGTGACCTGGTCAAGTGGGTGCCTAAGCAGATGATTTTGGACATGGACAAGGATGAAATCAAGTTTCCAAAGGAGTTTCTTAAAGAAGCCGGCAGGCGCAATCTCATGGGTTGCCGCTATCCCAAGAAGTGGGGCGGCAGGGACATGGACTGGGTGACAACCTGCATGATCATGGAAGAGGTCGGGACACTCGGTTATGAATTTGCCTGTGTATTTGGTGTCGGGGCAGAACTTGTGTGCGATGCCATTATCCTGCACGGCACGGATGAACAAAAAGAGAAATATGTAAAGCCCCTTTTAAAGGGGGATATATTCGCTGCCGAGTGTCTTACAGAGCCAAGGGGCGGGTCTGATTTTTTCGGTGCTACCACCATTGCCGAGGACAAAGGTGATTACTTTCTCTTAAACGGTCAGAAGCGTTTCATCGTTGGTGGTGAAGGCGCAGACTTTTTCCTGCTCTATGCCCGTACCAATCCTGATGCCAAGTCTCATGAGGCGCTCTCAGCCTTGATTGTTGACCGCGGTCCGGGCGTGGAGACCAAATATTTATACGGTCTTATGGGCTGCAGGGGTGGAGGCACTGCCCGCCTTATCTTCAAAGACGTAAAGGTGCCCAAGAAAAATGTTGTCGGCAAGGTTGGAGGGGGATATGCGGTCTTCAATACCATGATGATCCCTGAACGCTTAGGCACCGCTACCATGACAATCGGGGCGGCAAGGCCGGCTTTGGATATCGCTACCAGCTATACTGCACAGAGAAAGGCCTTCGGCCAGGTGATCAATCAGTTTGAGGGGGTAAGCTTTCAGATAGCAGAGGCTGTCATGCTGTTAGACGCATCACGAGCCATGGCTTATGCATCTGCCCGTGCTGTGGATGCAGGAGTCGAGATGCATCGCATCCGCAGAATGGTGTCTGAATCCAAAAAGTTTATTACCGAGTCATGCCAGAAGGTTGTCCATAACGCCATGCAGGTCATAGGAGGGATTGGTTATACCGATATATTCCCGGTTGAGCGAATATTCCGAGATGTGCGCCTTGCCTCCATCTGGACCGGCACCAGTGAGGTCATGGCTATGATAACAGCTCATGAATGGTATAGAGAATTTTTCACAACAAGACAGGCTCGTCTTGCACGTAACTTTGAGGCAGATGCCGAAAATGCGGATGCGGCAGATGAAAAGATATATGAATGAGCGGATTTAACGGTAACAGGGGTCTTGAAAGGCTGTTAAAATTTCGCGAATGTCCACTGAATTTCCCCAAAATTCACATAAGAAACCGGGTAACCGGATTCGCTTACCCGGTTATATCATTCTAAGCGGAAACATATTGCAATCAAAATACGAGCAACAACAGCCCTATTACAAATCGGGTAAACAGATCCAACTTTTTCACCTCCTCCAGAACACCTTCCTCGGTAACCTCTTCCGACATCATACCTATATTGGCATCTTCAAGGGTAGCATCAAAAACAATGGCCTTTGGTTCACCCTCATTGTTGGACCATTGTTCCCATACAGGCAGGCCCGCCTCATTGGGGTCTCCATCTCGTGCGAACTGTGCCATGTAGGTCATCATTGCATCCTGAAGGGCCTGTCTGCCGGGACGGTTTTCCTCGGTAAATGAATAACCGAACAGACTTTCATCGCTACCCCAGAAAAATGGAATCTCCATGGCATGGCCCGCACCGAAGATGAAATCAAATGGCTGTGGCCCTGAACCTGGCCCCCCCCATTTGAACAGGTAGGCATAGACATTGTCCTGCTTTTCCTTTAGCTTCCTTGCAATCGAATCTACATATTCGGCCTTCCAGTTACGGCTGCCATAATATCCACAAGCCTCATATAAATCCCTATCATACTGGGCAGGCATCACATTCTCGAAGGTTAATGGATCATCAGGATCAAGGACCTTATACAAATCAAACCAGGTATAATTGCTGCTGGTTTTTATTTCCATCACGTGACCAACTAAAGGAAGGAAACTTTTCACCTCATACTCATTGCTTCCAAGGACAATAGGCACTTTGTTATAATCACCTGACTCAATCGCAGAGATTACGCTGCCAGGAACAACGGCTCCGTCTTCATAAGCACTGTGAACGTCCATCGAACCGGCCTTTTTATTGATCTGAGCATTTATTATATCCTCGGCAGGCTTTCCTCTTAAATATTCTTCTATCTCGGCATCGGTCATTGTTATGCGATATAATGCAGCCCAAAACTTATTTGCCGCAGTCCCATCAGCTATCAGAAGCATTTCAATCGTATCATTGGCCATCTTAACTCCAGTGCCGACCGGAATTGTTGACATGCCGCCGCTCTCTGATATAGCCCTGTGGAAAAGGCCGGCGGCTAAAGGTGCGATCAAAAGATTTGTTACATTGTGCGCACCAGCCGACTCACCAGCAATAGTCACATTGTTTGGGTCTCCTCCGAAAAAGGCAATATTATTCTTTACCCATTCAAGCGCCTTGACGGTATCCAATGTGCCAAAGTTACCCGAATCCTCATAAGCATTTTCACCGCTCCTTAAGGCAGGATGAGTGAACCACCCTAAGGGGCCGAGCCTGTATTGAATAACCACTACTACCATGTTCAATCTACCGGCAATACCCGCCCCATTATAATCCTTTACCGTGCCGAAATTATTCGAGCCCCCGTGTATCCAAAAATATACAGGCAGCCCTGTTTCATCACTCTGAGGTCGCCATATGTTCAAGTAAAGGCAATCCTCACTGCCGATGATGTAATCGAGGGGTACCCAAGTTCGTCCCATAGCCGGCTGGGAGCACTCACTACAGAATTCCGTACACCCACGTACTCCATCCCACGGTTCAGGATCTTGCGGCGCCTTCCAGCGAAGCTCTCCTACAGGCGGCTTTGCATAGGGGATTCCAAGCCAGGCCCAGGTATTGGCATCTGCTTCAATGCCTTCTACTTCGCCATACATCGTCTCCCTTATGGGAGGGGTTGCCTCCTCTTCCTCTTCTATCTGAGGGATAAACCCGATATCTGAATCTGAGGAAGAGCTGCACCCACCCATCAAAAAGAATACTATAAAGGTAAATAGAAAAATTGTTCGTAGATACTTTCCCATAGAATCCTCCTTTTAAATCAAAATAACACAGGCAAATTTTTATTAATAAAGGGCTGCCCCACTTGCCTTCAAAAATAAAGGCACCAAATCATGCTGGTTTTGCTGGCGCTGGTATTTATATCTACAATATAGGGCGAATAGGGTTACGTGTCAAGAAAAAATAGAACCATGAAAAACCGGCCCATTTTGCATAGGGGCAAATATCAGGCAACAGATGCCTCCTCAGGGGTGAAAAGATGTGCCACCAGGGTGATAAGCTTATCACTCATTGGCGGGCCAAAGAGCCTCACCGAGGTAAAAATCCTGGCCGGTTCTATTTGTGAAGGATGCGCCTCGAAATTCTGATCCATAATATTCCTTTCTATTTTAAGCGGTTAAAAACCCGGGCTCAGGCTGATACCGGTGGATGACGATGTGCCCACGGCCGGGCTGCTTCAAGCTGCGCCGCCAAACGGAAAAGGGTTGCCTCATCGCCAAATCTACCGGCAAATTGAGTGCCAATAGGCAGGTTATCGTCATTCCAGAACAGGGGGAGTGACATGGCCGGCTGTCCTGTGAAGTTACAAAAGGGTGTAAAGGGGATGAAATCAGCTGCTCGAATGAATCCATCCAAAGGATTATCTGGTGGAGAATCAAAGGTGCCGATGGGTACCGGCGGCTCAGCCAATACAGGTGTAAGGTACACATCAAAATCTACAAATGATCGGGCAATGCTGCGTGCGACACGCTGGAAGGTTTGTATGGCCAGGATATAATCCGCCGCGTCAATCTTATTCGCCATTTCGTATAAAGCCCAGCCCAGTGGTCCGACCTGATCCTTGGTGGCACTTAATACCTTGAGGGTCGACGCGGTTCCTGCCGCTACAATGACAGCGTATGCCTGTTTTATCTGCCTAGTGTTAATGTCCAGCCTGGGAGCGGCCTCTTCAACCTCATGACCAAGGCTGCTGCATAATTCGGCTGCCTCGTGAACCGCTTTAACACAGTCTTCATGAATTTTAACATCAGCTTCTGCTGTAAAGGCGATGCGAAGTTTGCCAGGATCAGCGCCCACTTCCTCCAAAAAGGGCCGTTTTGGTGGCGGTGCCCAATACGGATCACCCACATCAGGACCAGCGGTGACATCCAGCAAGGCAGCGCTGTCCCGTACCGTACGGGTGAGCGCATGTTCTGCAACCAGTCCACCCCAGATTTCTCCGAAATCAGGCCCGAGCGGATTCCTTGCCCTGGTAAGCTTGAGGCCAAACAACCCACAGCATGAAGCTGGAATTCGAATCGAACCGCCACCGTCGCTGCCATGTGCCATAGGAACAAGCCCTGCAGCCACAGCAGATGCCGAGCCCCCGCTTGAACCGCCAGGAGTCCTTTGTGTATTCCATGGATTGCGGCACGGGCCGAAAAGCTCAGGCTCTGTTGTCGGAAGTAGCCCAAACTCCGGAACATTTGTCCTCCCAAGAATGATCAATCCTGAGCGCTTTATCCTTTTTACAATCTCACTGTCGCGATTGGGCACATAGTCACGCAAAAGATTCGATCCGAGAGTCATGCGTAAACCTTTGCACGCTGCAAGCATGTCTTTAAGAAGAAACGGCACCCCTGCAAAGGGACCATCCGGCAGATCGCCCTTGGCGGCCTCGCGTGCTTGATCATATATCGTGGTAGTAATCGCATTCAGAGTTGGGTTCACACGCTCAATACGCTCAATGGCAGCTTCCACCAACTCGATTGGTTGAACCTCTTTCCGGCGTACCAATTCGGCTTGAGATAAAGCATCTAAGAAAGCCAATTCTTTAAATTCTGACATCTTCAGTCTCCTTTCTTTAGTGTCTTCACGGGTTCATGCCTCGACATTCAATACTTTTATCATCATCCTTATAAACCCCCATGTTCTTTTCGGCCACAACCAATAATAAGAATATATTTAGCCCTGAGTGGTCTTTTAGTTCTGTACTTGTACTTGTCAGTAGTCCGTTGTCCGTTGTAAAACCTCCAGATAGAATAATCTCCTTCCAATATACCACAAACCACTGACAAGTATTTTTCATATAAACTGCCATGCCTGAGTGGCAGGCACAACCAAGCATGAAAATATGCCCGGGATGGGAGAATACCCATCCCAAAAACTGGCCCCTGATCCCCGATCCCTATTTTCATATAATAATACCTGAAGGCTAACTTATTTGCCAAATATGTTTGCTTCTCCCTAAGCATTTATACCGGCTTGAATTTGGGGAGGCTGAACTCCTCAGTGACGTCCTCCCACTCTATTTCTACCGGCATGTCAATCTTTACCTTATCAGGGCCGCAGCCAACTATGTTGGAGAGGAAATGCGGCCCTTCTTCCAGTTCTATAATCGCAACCACATAAGGCAGCTCATCTTTAAATCCCTGATGATAGGCCATGTGGTAGACAACATAGGTATATACCTTGCCTCTTCCACTCGCAACTATCCACTCGGTGTTTTTTGAGTGGCACTTTGGACAAATAATGGATGGTGGCCAGCGCACGAAGCCGCACTCTTTACACCTCTGAAATCTGAGGCCATGTTCTTTACACCCGCTCCAAAAGGGTCTGGTATCAGCATTTATCTTGGGTAAAGGCTTATTGTAACTCATATCCTCTATGACCTCCTTAATATGAAGCACGAGTGGCACTGGAGCACCCCACCGTTATCGCTGCATAGGATTATCTCAGGCTCCTTGGTATTTGTCTTGGATCCAAGTTGCCTATCCCCGCAGCGGCCCATTATCTGCATAACCGCCTCAGTAAGCGGGGTGAGTCCCATGAAATATGCCTCTGAGAGCTGCCCCCCTGAGGTGTTTACCGGCATCCTCCCCCCTGGCCCTGTAGTCCCTCCTTTAAACCAGTCTTCTCCCTCACCAGGCCCAAAAAATCCATAGTCCTGTAAGGTGATCTCTACTGTATAGGTAAAGCAATCATATATCTCACAGGCATCAATCTCATCGAGGGTAATCCCTGCCATCTTGAATGCCATCTCCCCTGCTATTTTGGCTCCTGTAGGTCCTGCCATGTAAGTTGATTGCTGAATTTCATAGGCTGGGTTGTGTTGGCCCATCCCCATGATGAGGACAGGAGGGTGTTTCAAGTCTCTTGCTCTCTCAAGGGAGGTAACCACATAGGCCCTGCCACCATCATTGATCAGGCAGTTGTCAAAAAGGCGAAAAGGCTCTACCAACCACCTTGAGTTGTAATAGTCCTCAAAGGTCATTGTACGATCATGCATCATGGCCCTGGGGTTTAAATTGGCCCATTTGCGCTGTCCAACTGCTATGTGTTTCCATGTCTCAGGCCCAGTGTGAAAGGTATGCATAGCCCTTTGTGCAGCAAGCGCATAGCTGGCAGTTGCCCCGAAATGGCCAAACACTGTATCATCAGCACCAAACTCCATGAGCAGACGTACCATGCTATCGCTTGACAGCGCATTGTGACCGTAAGTGACAAGCACATAATTGCAAAGCCCTGCATCGAGCACGCCAACTGCGTGCTGAAGGTGACTTCTTGAACAATTGGCATCCTGGCTCATATATGTAGGAGACAGTCCTAAGTGCTGAGCCAACAAATAAGGTGTGAGGTCAACCTCATCTGACGCTGAAGGGAAGTGCCGATAACAGGCCAGCCCATCAATGTCTTCTCTCTTCAGCCCTGCATCCGTTATGGCATTTGCACTTGCTTCAAGATGGAAGCTAAGTGCGGTTCTGTCAGGCACGCGGCCTTGAGGGGTATATCCCACCCCAACTATTGCATACTTGTCTTTCAGACTTATCAAATCAACCTCCTTCTTTATGCGTACCCATTCTATTATGATAGAGATATTATTTCAATGGTAGGGCATGCTGAATTTGGGTTTAGCTCTTATCTCAACCCAACAAGACCAACTGTTCGCCAGGTTGGATCTAATTTTAACACTGCGTTAATATCTGCCTCCGGGATATCGATGGATAAAGGTGTCGGGCCTTAACAGGCTGTTGAGACCTGTCCCTACTCTGTTCCTTTGTAGACAAAACTATAAAGTCATCCGTCTTATGGAGTAAAAGGATTTTAAAGGAGGTTTTGTATGATCCAACCAAAAAGATTTACATCAATTCACAACATTTCGAAACTTTTGTTTTCCTTATTGATCCTAGGTGTGTTTGGGTTTTGCCTTGTGGCAACCGCGGTGGGGCTCTCGGGGTGCTCCAGTGATTCCAATGGAATACCTGCCCTAGGCGAACAAGGACAGGCAGCCGGCGATATAGTAATCGGCCTGACCGATAGCCAGGGCGATTTCGTATGCTATACAGTAAACGTGCTTTCACTCACCTTAGCCAAGGCAAACGGCGCTGTTGTTAAGACCATGCCTCTTTCGACCAGGGTGGACTTCGCCGGATACACTGACATGACGGAATTCCCTTGCCGTCCATCCGGGGGATAATACAAAGGTGACCCGCCAATTCTCTACGGACGAATATGACATAAACGCAATATCAATAGGGCAGCGTGCCACGATCTTCGGGACTCTAAACGAGGATAAGACCGAGCTCGATGCAACCATCACCGATGGTTATGTCCACATGCTCTTTGCCACTATCAGGGGTACGGTGGTTGATGCGGATACACCACAATTTACAATCAACCTGCAATCCATTGGCAGACGTCGGGTGGATATCTTTGACTTTAGTGGCACCGGCATAGATCCTGATCATGACGCAAACCCTGCCTTTTATGAGATCGATTCAGGGACTTTAGATGTCTCGTCTCTTATCACTAATACGCCGGTAAAGGTGCGCGGCTTTGTTAGTGCCTTTGGTCAGGCACCATATGACTTTGGTGCCAAAAGTGTGATCGATGTCTCAAATGTAAAGGCATTGATGAGAGTAGATTGGAAGCCGGCCTCAAGTGCTGCATTTGAAAATCTCTCGGCAGAAGGCCTGACACTCAACATGGAAGGTATCGGGTATTTCCATCATCTGGACAGGGCCGGTGTAGTGATAGACCTGACCACACTTTCAGATTTACCTTCAATGCAGCCGGAAGAAGAAGGTAGTGGCTTGTTTTCGATTGATCAAGATGGGACTTACCAGGTCTTTACCACATTCGAGAATTTTGTTGCAGACTTGGAAGACAGAATTGCGGGGGCATCTTTCTACATGCCCTTTGTGTCAGGAACGAAAAGAAAGGCTTGAGCAGGATCTGGCCAGGTTTGGCCAGATGGCAGAGCACTTTGCGCCAGCGCCTGTGCAAAGGGTATCATTACCTGTTGAGGAATTTCAGGGGTCCCGCTTACACCCCTGGAATTTGCGAGTAGTCCTCGGAGCGGTCATAACAACGGCATTGGTGATATTAGTTGTGAGCTGGTCTCTCTTTTTTAGGGTCACCCCCGAAGGCTCTCTCGCCAGGTTGACCCAGGAAATGTGGGAGGATGATCACCTTATAACCGAGATCAGTATGCTTGAGGAGAATCCCCTGCCACAGCCATTTCTCGGCATTCCCAAAGAACCCTTTACTGAAATCGACGAAGAATTTATCGAATTTGTTGTCCCAGATATTGACAACAAGACCCTGTCTTACAATCAGGGCAAAGGAGGTATTACACTATGTTAAACAAAATTTTAGCTGGAATATTAATGCTTATCTGGGTAAGTTTACCTGGCATTTCTCTTGCTCAGGAAAGCCCCCCGGGGAAATGGTGGCATTTGCCGCGCATATCAAAGGATCTCAATCTGAGTGACCAGGAGAAATCCGAACTGGATAAGCTCTACATTGATAATCGCCGCAAGCTGATTGACCTCAAGAGTGTATTAGAAAGAGAACGATTTGAACTCGGGAATCTTCTCGAACAAGAGACATTGGACGAAGCCGCTGTTATGGGGCAATTCAAAAAATTGGAAGGTGCACGTGCCAACCTTGCCACTGAGCACTTCCGGTTCTTGCTGGGAGTAAGAAAGATTGTTGGCTTCGAACGTTTCCAGCGCCTCGAGATGATCTCCAGGAAATTCCGCAGTGAAAAAATGAGCCGTCAAAAAGAGCGTTTAAAGAAACAAAAGGAATAGGATCGGGTCTTATAAAGCTCGGGACAGAGTCAGTTCTAAATCCGTCCCGAGCGTCCCTGGGCCTAATCTATTAGTTTATATGAAAACAGCTCTCAGCGATCAGATATTCAGCTTAAAGAGATAGATGAGATAAATTTAATTATTTACGTAAGGAGGGATGGGGGTTCTTGAGCTTATCCTTCCATCGCGATTTGCTAATACATCCTTTGGCGGAGCTTAAAGGGGAATCGCTCCCTCCTGTTTGAGCCCGAAGGGCGAGTTAGGGAGCGCCCGTAAGCGAGCCAAAGGATGTATCAAAGAGCGATAAAATGTAAGAGAGAGAACCACCATCCCGAAAGCATTTTCATCTTTCGTTGTGAGCGTGGATTACTCATGCGCGTTTATCTGGAAAGTTTCGCCTTCAGTGTACCCTTACACCTTTAATACCCTTACCTTGAGAGGAGTAGATGAACACGATTTGAATCTTAGCTCTAAGATCGCATCAGCCTCGTCATAATTATAAATGATATCTTTTATACTGCTTTTAAGGCTGGAAAACTTGTTGATAAAGAAGAAGGTTATCTTGTAATCCCTAGTAATGTTTATTGAGCCTGATTGCCTTTCCATAGACAGCTCTATATAATCATTAGTGTTTTTGTAGTATATCCTTTGCAGACAAAAGCCTTCATCTTTGTAATCCAAGGAGATGCCGTCATCATCATAAAGAAGGTAGGTGTACTCATCTTTCAAAAAGCAATAGATTTCCATGGAATCAATATAGCTATTAACTTGAAGAAAAGGTGCGGGCCTTCTAAGGGCAAGAATAGCCCCATGCTTTACAAACACAGGCAACTGGTCACTAGAGTATTCTATAGATTTGGGACCAATTACTATATGAAAATCTTTTACATCTATCCATTCACCTTCAGGTAAATATACTTGTCTTTTGTCTGAACTATTCATGTATGGGGCAACCATAATCTCTTTTCCTATGAAGAACTGATCAGATATAAAAAATGAGTTTTTATCATCTGGATATTCGAGTACAAAAGGCCTTATAATGGGTATACCTGTAGTATGGGCGATATATGCACAGGAATAATAATGAGGGATAAGCATATATCTAAGTTGTACATATATTTTAAAATTATCTTCATTCTTCTTGCCCCATGCCCAAGGATCTCGCTTTCTTGAAAATGGCGAGGAAAAATAACGGGCTATAGGAGTAAAGACGGCATACTGGATATACCTTCTATGAACATCCTTGCTGGGTTCGCCGGAAAGGCCGTATATATCCGCCCCCCAATAAGAGAAACCCAGCATGCTCAAGTTAAGCCCTGCATTGAGAGATGTTTGCATGCCTTCAAATGTTGCCTTTTGATCGCCCATGAATATACCTGGATACCTCTGAGCCCCAGCCCATACACAGCGCGCATAGACTAAAGCCCTGTGCTTTAAATAATCTTCGAGCCTCTCGTAGATGGCTTTAGAATAATAAAACCCGTAGATATTATGATGTTCTTTGCTATCAAGACCTATAGCGCTTTTTGCTCCTTTTGGTAGATATTCTCCATCATCGTTCTTGAAAAAGTCTACACCGTCATCTAAGAGGTGCCTTGAGAGGTTAAACCAAAAATCGGCTGCCCTTTTATTGGTAAAATCTATCATACCTCCTTTCCCAAACCACCAGCTTACATTTGGGTGAATAAAATAATTGTGCTCCCTTGCAATCCTATAAAGGGCCTTATCGGAAAGGTTTGTCATATAGGAGAGATCTTCAGGAAAATTCCTCCCCACTATGAGGTGATTCCTCAACCTTGTCAAATAATTATCTTTCTTATTAATGAACGGGGTATAGATCAGCCCTAGCCTAATGTCCATCTCATTAAGGGTATCTATAAAGGCCCTTGGCCTATGGAAATATTTCTTGTTCCATTTAAAGTTATGGAATCGCTCCTCCCAGTGGTAATCCAGAATCTCTATATCAAGAGGTATCCCATGTGACCTGAATCTCTTGAGGTATGAAAGGGTTTTTTCCTGATCCTCTACAGGGTAACTTGTATGCCATAGCCCAAAGGCCCATCTGGGAGGGATTCCTGGCCTGCCACAGATAAGGGTTATATTACTTATAATGTCCTTTAGATTTTTGCCCCAAAACAGGATTATATCAGCCGCTCCATCTTTCCAGGTAATAGATACCTTACCTGAAGGCCCGTTAAGTCTCCAGATCGCAGGGTGGGCATTAAGTAGGAAAATAGCCCATGAGTGGCTACTCAAAAGTATAGGCATACTTGAATACGTAAGAAACCTCTGAAGGATATAGGGGGATTCAGAGTTTTTCAGGTAAAATATCCCTTTGTCTTTCCCAAATGCCCTGAAATCCATTCCAAGGCCATAGAATGCCTCTTTATGAGGGCTCTGGATTTTCAAGTTTTTAATCACACCTGAAAACAGGCTCATCTTAAGGGTTTGCCCTTGATCAGTATTTATAAAGACATTATATCTATGGGCGGAGATCGATTGAATCTGTATATTTGCCGTACAAGGATTCTTCTCTGCCACGTATGAGCTCAGATTGGGACACACATCATTTAACCATATTGGGCCGGTATCTCCTTTTGGGGCGAGTTTTAGTCTTACAAAGCGATGTTTATAATAGGTAAGGTCGGAATCTATCATGTTCTATCAAATATAGAATCGATAAGGAAAATATACAACACGAAATTAGGGGAAAAAGGTCCAAACCTCCAATATACACCGAGTCTAAAAGAATGATTTCAGCTTAGAGAACTCTGACGAAAAAAACCTCCCTGAATGAACATAACAAATACAGGACAGGTGTATTGATTGGCCAGCATCCCACCCGGGCCACTGCGTGTTCCGAGTCATATCAGAAAGAAATTGCATCATGGGGACATATTAGCTTTGCTGACACACATCCCACAAAATTGTTTGACACTACCACAATGTTCATGATAGTTTTTCCCAATAATATGCTTGTGATTAATAAGGAGGTCTTTACATAATATGTGCATTCACGCCTTACCCCTCTGAGGAAAATCGCTGAAGCTTCTCGCAATGACAGAGTAAATAATTACACAAAGATCTCAAAGAAAGGGATGAGCTATGTACCAATCCACTAAAATTATTGAGGAACTTGAAGGGGCATTTGCCACCACTGATTTAAATGCGATTTCATTAGTAAAAAAAGCCCTGGCCGAAAATATTGACATTAAACTTATTTCAAAAGCTATAGTTGATGGAGTTGAAAAAGCAGAAAGAATCTCCCTTGGGGATATAGTTTTTCAAGGAAGTCATAAGGCATGGGGCAATAATATTACATTTATTGTATATTATATGGTTAATGAAGCCCTTAAGATTCTCAAGCCTAATCTGCATCCATGGTTGGGAAAAAATTTTGTAATTGGCATGGCAAAAAACGCGGTTCATAATATAGGCAAAAATGTGGTTTCAAGTTTAGCAGAAATTGCTGGGTTTGAAGTTTTTGACATGGGAATTGATGTCCCACCTGAAACATTCATTGAGAAAGTTAAAGAGGTAAATGCAGATGTGCTTGGAATTTCATCGATGTATCCTAACGGGTTTAATAATATAAAGAGAACAATCAGTTTACTTGAAGGTGAAGGACTGAAAAACAGGGTTAAAGTCATTATTGCTGGAAGCATGATAAAGGAAATGGCAGAAGAATGGGGTGCTGACGCTTATGGGCAATGTGCGAGTTTAAGCATTAATGTTATTAAACATCTATTAAATATTGAAACATTCCCTTCAGATAAATTGGGCGAAGGAATAATAGTAAAAGGGTGAAAAAAATGAAAGATGAAATGACCTCTATGGAAAGGGTGGAAACTACTCTTCGATTTGAAGAGCCTGATAGGGTTCCAATCTTTTTTCCTTTACTTCCTTTAAATTTGCTTACTGCGGAAGATTCTTTAAGGATTGGTAAGGATTGGAAAAAAGTAGTTGAACTAAATGATTTTGTTATTGAAAAATACGGAGTGGATATTACACACGTCCATTCCCATCAATTTGTTTTACCGGAGGTTCTGGGATTAAAAATTAAATATCGTCCTGATTTTCTCCCATGTCATGGTGAAATCTTTTGGCCTGATAACTACGTGTTGGATATGGCAGTAGATCCCATGAATCCCGATACACTACAAGCTCTTATTGACCGAATAGATTTTAAAGATTGGTTGAAGTCTCCCCTAATTACAACAAGGCTTAAAGCCATTAAAGTATTAAAAGAGAAATATCCCGACATTCCATTAATGGGGGAGGTGGAAGATCCAATTTCACTATTTGCATGTTTGGTTGGTGTATCTCGATCTACAGTTGCCGCTGTAAACTCCCCCATGCTTCTTTTACAGTTCTTTGAAATGGTCATGCCTCATTTGTTGGAATTCGTAAAACTTCAGGTTGAAGCAGGGGCGGATATTATATTTACCCTTCCAATATTCTTTGGATCGTCTATTGCTGATAAAAACATTAGAGACATGATGATGGAAACGATAAAACCTGCAATAATTGAAATAACGACTAAATTCAAAGAAGCAGGCGCAAAATATATTATGAGTCATATTTGTATGGAATCTATTTATCTATTAGACTTATTGGAAGAAATGGGTAACTCCTGGAATATAGATATTATGTGGATCGCTGAATCCACAGATTATGGTACAGCAAAAAGAATGGCAAACGGCGCAATAACAATTACTGGCGGTCCTCATTCAATGAGACATTTTCTTCACGGTACTCCGAGACAAATGGAACAGGCTGTAAAATATATTATTGGGCAGGCTGCTCCTGGAGGAGGATTTATTTTATCACCTGCTGATGAAAGCCCATATGCTACACCCCAAATAAATAACGATACATTTATTAATACCGCTAAAAAATGGGGTAGGTATCCAATACCAATAGAATTACAAAGAACAAGTCCTTGGGATCTTTAACTATCTCCGGAAATATATCTATAAAAAATCAATTGGTTATAAAGCTGTTTCTTAGAAGGAGTCCACCCTATGGATTTATTAAAGGGAAAAATATGATATAATGAATTTTGACGGTTTCGCAAAAAATCGTCACTCCGGTAGATCCCGGATCGAGTCCGGAAGGAGTTCAGATGATCTGCAACTACTTAAAAAGGCTGGATTCCGGCTTCCGCCGGAATGACGGGTAAGAGGCATGATGGACTCTTTACGAGTTTGTCAATTCTTGAGACCTTTTAATAACACCCATATTGTCACTGCAAGCGAAGACAAAATATGGGACCCACACGAAGTGTGGGGGGCTTAAGCGAAGTGAAGAATCTTAAAGTGCCTGCAACCAATGGGATTGCCACGCCGGCCTAAAAACCTTCTCGCAATAACAAATTGGATATTACGAAAAGGTCCCATCCTATCTGAAGGTTTTGCAACGGACGACGGACAACGAACTACCGACAAGCAATGTTGGGGCCTCCCTCATCGGTCCGCTTAAGAGAAATATGCCCTACATCAACATCCTCCCGGCCCCCTTCAAAGGGGGAATCTGTCCGTGCAGATTAAGGAATGGAGGGGTTCTTGAGCTTACCTGCTGTCCACATTGCAATATAATGGGCTACCCATTTCCCTGTTGAAAAATATCGCCTGGTATGTTCTCTAAATAACATATGAAAAAGATAGGCGTAATATCAGATACACACTTAAAGAAACCATCTGATTTAATTAAAGAGATTGTCTCTAAATACTTTTCTGATGTAGACCTGATAATCCATGCAGGTGATATGGTAAGACTCTGCGTCTTAGATATATTCTATGAGACGGGTAAGGATATTGTTGCGGTCTCCGGCAATATGGACTATCCGGAGGTCTCAGACAGATTTCCTTTAAAACAGTCCATTGAGATAGAAGCTGTCCGGATCGGGATTATCCATGGATGGGCTGACCCGCATGGAATGAGGGCACGAATAAGGAAGGAGTTTAACGATGTGGATGCTATCATTTACGGACATACACATCAGGCATTTTCAGGTACAGAAGATGGTGTGTTTTTCTTTAATCCCGGCTCGCCCACAGACAATCGATTTACAAAGGACAATTCTATAGGTATAATAGAAATAAATGATAAAGAAATAAAAGGAAAGATCATAAAGATATGAAAAACATATGGGCGCCATGGAGAGTAGATTATATCTTAAGCTCAGAAAATAAGGACTGTATTTTTTGTGAGGCAATAAAGATGGATGACCCTCTAATATTAAAAAAGGGGGAATTCTGTTTTTCCATAATGAATAGATACCCGTACACGACCGGACACTGCATGATAGCACCTTACAGGCATACAGCAGCTATTGAAGACCTGAATGAGGATGAGTCTGTAGAAATTACGTCTATGATAAAAGAGATTGTCTCCGCTATAAAGGTAGCTATGAAGCCTCACGGGTTCAATATCGGATGCAATGAAGGCTCAGTTGCAGGTGCTGGTGTTAAGACACACATTCACATCCATATAGTCCCAAGATGGGAGGGAGATACTAATTTTATGCCTGTACTTGCAGATGTCCACATGATCTCCGAACATATTATGGAAACCCGAAATAAGATTAAAGGAGGACTTCCTTGAGATACATAAGGGCCCTACTTCTCATAGTAGTAATCGTAGCTGGAATTCTATTCGGTATATCAAACCAGCAACCAGCAACAATCAAATTTTTTGGTTATGCCACCCAGGGGTGTCCATTATACTTGATATTATCTTTATCATTCTTAATCGGGGCAATCATAGCCTTTATCTACTCCATGGTAGCAAGAAGTGACATGCTTACCCGAAAAAAACTTGCAGAAGAAAGGGTTTTAGAACTGGAAAAACAATATCAAGAACGCCTGGAAGATACCTCAAGACAAGAAGAAGCTGATGAAGAACAGGCTGCCGAACTGGCTGAAGAAAAATAAAGACCTGTATGAATTAAGAGAGGTAAAAAAAAAGCTGAGAAAGGCCTCACTCTCTACGGTTTGCGAAGAAGCCAGATGCCCCAATATAACAGAGTGTTTTAGCAAGCGCAGGGCAACATTTCTGATCTTGGGAAACATATGCACCAGGGCCTGCAGGTTCTGCTCCATAAAAAAGGGCCGTCCAGGACCTGTTGACTGGAAAGAACCCGCCCATGTTGCAACTGCTGCAGCACAGTTGGGACTAAAGCACGTTGTCATCACCTCTGTAACCAGAGATGACCTTCCTGACAGGGGTGCGCATGCATTTGTTCTAACCATCGGTGAAATAAGAAAGAGGATACCCGATGCCACTATTGAGGTATTAACCCCTGATTTTTCAGGAAATGAAGACCTCTTAAAGGTTGTACTCGATGCCAAGCCTGATGTGTTTAACCACAATGTCGAGACAATCAGGAGGCTTCACCCCGATATAAGGCCAGGCGCAGACTTGGATAGAAGCCTTAATCTCTTGAAGATGGCAAGGGCCATCTCACCCAATATGATAATAAAATCCGGGTTTATGGTGGGCCTGGGTGAAGATGAAAAAGAGATAGAGGGCCTGCTTGGATCACTGAGCGAGGTGAACCTCGATATCGTAACCATTGGTCAATATATGAGGCCATCAAAAAAGAATATTCCCGTCAAACAATACTGGCCGCCTCCCTGGTTTGAAGAGTGGACAGGACTTGCCAAAACCATGGGCATAAGGTATGTTATCTCAGGCCCTTTTGTGAGGAGTTCTTACCATGCAAAAGAGGCATTGGAAGCGATAAATAAAAATGAAAGAGACACTAAATAGGACGATAAAAAATGGAGTTTACTAGAATAAACAGACTTCCCCCTTATATCTTCGCAGAAATAGATGAGCTAAAAATGAAGGCAAGGAGGCAAGGAAGGGATACTATAGACCTGGGTATGGGAAATCCTGATATCCCTACCCCGGAGCATATAGTAAAAAAGGTAATACAAGCCACACAAAATCCCAAGAATTATCGCTATTCTTCATCAAGGGGTATATACAAACTCCGCTTGGCTATATCTAGCTGGTATAAGAAAAACTACGATGTTGATATCGATCCTGATACAGAGACAATCGTGACCATAGGAGTAAAAGAGGGGTTTTCTCATATGATACTGTCTATGATCACATCGGGAGATGTGGTATTCGTGCCAAACCCTACCTACCCCATACATACCTATGCAACGGTTCTGGCAGGTGGTAATGTCAGAGGTATCCCTTTATCTGAAGACCGAGATTTTTTTGATGACCTGCTTACAGCAACCCGAGAGACCTGGCCGCAACCAAAGCTCATAATCCTGTCTTTCCCTCATAACCCCACCACCATGACAGTAGATGTCCGGTTCTTTGAAAAGATAATAGCATTTGCGAAAGAACATAACATATTTATAATCCATGATTTTGCATATGCAGACCTGTGCTTTGATGACTACAGAGCACCAAGCATCATGCAGGTCCCAGGCGCAAAGGATGTAGCAGTAGAATTTTTCTCCATGTCAAAGAGCTATAGTATGCCAGGGTGGCGTGTGGGTTTTGCGGCTGGCAACAGACAAGCCATTCATGCCCTTTCCCGCATAAAGAGCTACCTTGACTATGGAATATTTCAGCCCGTACAGATCGCATCTATCATAGCCTTAAATGGAAACCAGGACTGTGTTTCAGGGATAGCACACAAATATCAAAGAAGACGTGACACCCTATACTCCGGGCTTTCAAAGACGGGTTGGAATATAAGAAGACCGAAGGCCACCATGTTCGTATGGGCACCCATACCGGAAAGATACAAGGCCATGGGTTCATTGGAGTTTTCGAAACTACTTTTAGAAAAGGCAGATGTTGCAGTCTCTCCCGGAATAGGGTTTGGAGACCATGGTGAAGGCTACATACGATTTGCCCTCGTTGAAAACGAACACAGGATCAGACAGGCTATCCGTGGTATAAGAAAAATTCTTAGTTAAGGAGTAATCATGCGAGATATAAAGATAGGGCTATTGGGGCTAGGCACAATAGGAACAGGGGTAGCGAAGACCCTGCTAAATAACAAAGAGGTGCTTGATCAAAGGCTGGGTTTTTCTCTTGTCTTAAAAAAGATAGCTGATCTGGATATTACTACCGATAGAGGAATAGATATCCCTTCAGACATGCTTACCACGGATGTTGCTTCTGTTATAAAAGACCCTGAAATAGATATCATTGTAGAACTCATCGGAGGAATTAAACCTGCAAAGCGATTTATCATAAATGCCCTAAGGTCGGGAAAACATGTGGTCACTGCAAACAAGGCCCTGCTTGCATCATATGGAGAAGAGCTGTTTGATGAGGCAAAGATAAATAAAAGAGACCTTTATTTTGAGGCAGCTGTAGGTGGAGGTATACCTATCATAAAGACCTTGAGAGAGGCCCTTATATCCAATAATTATACCTTTATCTATGGAATACTAAACGGCACATGTAACTATATACTCACAGAAATGACAGAAAATGAATCTGCCTTTGGCAGTGCGCTAAAAAAGGCACAAGACCTGGGTTATGCAGAAACAGATCCAACACTTGATATAGACGGCACTGATTCTGCTCACAAGCTTGCCATTATCGTAAGTATGGCATATGGTATACGTGCTGCCATGAATAAGATATATGTAGAGGGCATATCGGAGATAGATCCGCTTGACATAGCTTTTGCCAAAGAGTTGGGATATAAGGTAAAACTATTGGCACTTGCTATAGATAGAGGCAAACAGGTGGAGGCAAGAGTGCATCCTACCTTGATACCATTTAATTACCTGCTTTCCAAGGTAGACGGAGCATTCAATGCGGTCTATGTGCGGGGTGACATAGTAGACTCTACCCTCTATTACGGCAGGGGAGCAGGCATGATGCCAACCGCATCTGCTGTAGTTGGGGATATTGCTGATATAGGACGCAATGTCCAATCAGGGATATATGGACGTATTCCATCTCTTGGGTATAGAGATAACCTGCCTATGAAAAGAGAAATCATACCCATCGAAGATATTACATCAAACTATTATTTAAGGATAAATGCCATTGACAGGCCAGGCGTTCTGGCAAAAATATCAGGAGTCCTTGGTAAAAGAAATATCAGTATAGTATCTGTAATACAAAAGGGCAGAAAGCAGGAAGGTTTTGTGCCTGTAGTGATCCTTACCCATGAAGCCAAGGAGTCGAACATCAAGGCTGCTATAAAAGAAATAGCAGCCTTTAAAGAGGTACATGTAAGGCCTGTAGTTATTCGGGTGGAAAACAAGGATCTCAAAGATAATAAAAATGCAAACTAAAATAGATCTAATCAAAGTAGGAAGCCTTTGTGAAGGAAACTCCACTGTATACATCCATACAGAAGACTTGTGGTTGAGGGGGGTGTGTTCTGCAATTCGTGGGCTTAGTTTAGAAGGCATCAAAGAATTTATCGTCCAACGCAAAGGCAAACTGTTCTCTCTAAATGATCACATAGATACACTACGACCTATACAGGATGTTGACATTAAGACACTTTTAAAAAGAGACAGCGTGGGGGTCATAAATGAGACCAGACCATATCAGGTAGAGGCCTACGCAGACATTGCAAAAGAGGTTGCATCTGCCCTGGGACATGCACCTGATATCCATATATTTCACTTTATCAATCAGGCTATATACATCGGTATAGCCAGAGGCTATGGAGAACTGTTGAGCGAGGGTTGTATAAAAAGATTCCCTTTAATGGTGGGAGCTTATGCGCAAGACGAACCTGTTGATACAACCAGAGAAATCTCAAGGATCAGAGATTCAACAGGTGGCATCATTGAATTCGTGACAGAAGAAGAGATCCGGGCTGCAAGCTCCTATCCAGGGATAGCCGCGGCAGGAAATTTTACAGGTATAGCCTGGTTACTACAGGAAAGAGATCGAGTTAAAAAGAAGAAAAAGGTCAATTACTTAACCGGTGACATAATAATATCAAACCATATATGGACACCTGTAGAAAAGGTTTCAGACTTAATTAAAAGCGAAGGGAAGACATATTGAAAAATATTATCCTGCTTGGAGACGGAATGGCAGATAACCCTATAAAAGAGCTATACGACAAGACCCCTTTGGAAGTAGCACACACTCCACACATGGATAGACTTACATCAAGGGGAACCTTTGGATTGGTAAGGACTGTAAAGCCGGGATTCCCACCGGGAAGTGATATTGCAAACATGTCAGTCCTGGGTCTTGATCCAAGCATATATTACACTGGAAGGGCCCCAATCGAGGCGGTAAGCATGGGGGTAGCCCTTAAAGAAGGCGATCTGGCATTCCGTATAAATCTGGTAACACTGACACAAAAAGAAACCGGGCTTATTATGGAGGATTACTGTGCCGGGCATATATCTTCACAAGAGGCACGTGAACTTATAGATGCACTAAAGGACAGCCTGGAACAGAATCCAAAAATAAGATTATATCATGGTATAGAGTATAGGCACTTAATGGTAATAAAAGATTATAATAGTAGTAGTACAAAGGGCAAACTAAAGACCACACCCCCCCATGATATAACCGGAGAATATGTAGAAGAGCACCTGCCAACAGATGCATTATTAAAGAGATTGATTCAAGATTCCTCTGCGGTATTAAAGGATCACAGGGTAAACATAGACCGTAGAAAGCAAGGCAAGAGAGAGGCAACTGCTATATGGCCGTGGGGAGAAGGGAAAACATGCACCATCCCTACATTGCAAGAGGAGTACGGCATTAAAGGCGCTATGATTTCTGCAGTGGATCTTTTAAAAGGGCTTGGTATGCTGCGGGGCATGGAAATCATTGATGTACCTGGTGCTACAGGTTGGATTGATACAAATTATACAGGCAAGGCTCATGCCGCACTTGATGCCCTTACAAGGGTGGACTTGGTATACGTACATGTTGAGGCACCGGATGAAGCTTCCCATGGTGGCCTGATTAAGGAAAAGATAGGTGCAATAGAGGCATTTGACAGCATGGTAGTTGGTACTATCATTACCGGCCTTGAGTCGCAGCACCTGCCATTTAAAGTATTACTCATGCCTGATCATCCTACGCCTATAGCCACAAGGACACATTCTAGTGATCCTGTACCATTTGCTATATATGATAGCAAAAACACTAGAAACAATAACTGTAGATTTTCTGAAAAAGATGCAAAGAAGGCTGGACTATTTATTGAAGAAGGCCACACCATCCTGAAAAGGTTTCTTGAGTCGTAACTACTCAGGTGGATAGAAAATAAGGTGGAAGACTAATAGGGACAAATCACACAAAATTAGGTATTCAGCCTTTAAACGGCTTGATTCGAGCGTTGCGAAATGATTGAAATGGTTCAGCCTTATTTTCTTCAACCTAAATACCTGGGTAGTTCCCTTGAGTTTTAAGTTTTGGGTTAAAGATCTATTATGTCTTGAAGGTAGCTACAAAGCTACTCTGCCGCTCTATCTCTAGATCTAATTGAGATAACAGACGAAGAATATCCTCCGTATCAAAATTCTCTTTAAGCGTATAGACGACTTGCAATATATCCTTATCAATAGGGAGAAATGAATTGTCTTTTATAGGAGAAATCCCTTTTATCGTACAGATTATATCCGCAAGGTGTACGCATGCCACAAACGCAGGGTCTTCCTTTGAAAGTCCTGGAGAGTGATGAAAGGCAACTGCCTCTATTATGTCCGATGGAAACGTCCAGGAAGACAATAGCTTGCCACCTATTTCAGCATGTGTCATACCGCAAAAAGATTCCTCAAGCTTATGATAGGTATATATATTATCCTCAAGATCCATCTCTGTAAGTAGTTTATTGTACACATCCGGCACATACTGATCCAGAAAGATTTTCCCTATATCATGCAAGAGTCCTCCAACAAAATATTTTCCATCCATCTTCAGCTTTAAATAATTTGCTATCATTCTTGTAGCCACACCCACGGAAAAGCTATGTCTCCACAACTTTTCCCTGAACACAGAACCCCTGCGGTCAAATAATTTGATCACAGACATACTAAGCACAATGTTTTGTATCTCATGAAACCCTAAGACCACTACCGCATGACTGACTGTGGATACCTTCCTCATAAATCCATAATATGCAGAATTTGCAACTGATAGGATCTTGACTGTCAGGGCAGGATCACCCTCTATGATATTAGTCAAATCTGCAGCTGAGGAATTTCTATCAGACGTTATTTCCAGAACCCTGTGGATAACTGCTGGAAGCGTAAGTATATCTGTGGCTCTGGATAAGAGCTGCAATATATGATCTCCGGTCTCGTTTGCATTGCCAGTATATTCCATATCACATTTCTCGGAAGGGATTCCCCTGAACTTTAGGTGATTCGTAACTACTCAGGTGGATAGAAAATAAGGTGGAAGACTAATAGGGCAAATCATGCGTGATCACACATGATTAGGTATTTACGGTGATTCATATCGGTTCACAGTCCACTATAGTACATAGCAATTTTGAATTCCCAATTCATAATTCATAATTAAAATCCGATCCCTATAAACCCCCATGCCTGCATGGCAGACACAACCAAAGATGAAAATGCTTTCAGGATGGGGGATGTCATTGCGAGGAGGTTTTTAGGCCGACGTGGCAATCCCATTGGTTGCAGACACCTTGAGATTGCTTCGTCGCTTAAGCTCCTCGCAATGACAATATGGGTATTATGCAAAGGCCGATGAGGGCAAAAGGCCCCTACGTTTCCCATAAAACTATTTTTTTCTTTTGTTTTTTCGACTCTCGACTCTCGACTCTCGACTCACGACTATTTTTAATCACCTAGCACCCAAAACCCAACACCTTTTTTACTATTCACTATTTACTGTTTTCATATAAACCGACAGCTGACAGGCTGAACGCTGACAACTGATCAACAGTTCTGCTTGAACATCAAATACAAACGTGTATAATTAAGAAAGAGGGGCAAGCTATGTTTACAATAGTTATAGAAAATAACATATTTTTACCTTCGCATAGATTTGTCCTTACTATTAGCAAATATAAAAGCCTGCCCCTCTCAGACATATCCGAACTGGCTATATTCTTCCATCATCCTATAAGTATGGATGATATTGGTTTAAAATGCATAGTAAAAGGGATCTCAGGGCCTAATATCATATTGGAAGGGGTAAGTCGTATCATTGCAAAAGAACCCTTGATAGAAACCGAGGGATTTATTGAGGTAACCGATGTCCCGGATATATATGAAAAAAACTTTATAAATGATGGCTTGATTCAGGGAGTAAAGGCGCTTATAAGGCTTATACTGCCTGGGGCAACCAATGCTACAAGGATAAAACACCCGGGCCAGTTTGCAGATGCAGTGGCACAAAACTTAAATCTCGGGTACTCCGAAAGGCTTAAGTTGCTAAATACACCTGACAGCATTGCAAGAATAAAGCTCATATTCGGATATCTGAATAGACAAAATCAGAGGCATCAACACTCTCAGGTGCCTGCCAAAGGAATAATGAATCCACTTATACAAGATATTAAAGATTTAGAGGAAAAGATAGAGCACTCCCCGCTGTCAGAAGAGGCATGGATAACCCTACACAAAGAGATAGATAAGTTAAAATACATGCATCCGTCCTCGCCGGAATATTCTGTAAGCAGAAGCTATATAGAGTTTGTACTGGATCTGCCTTGGGAGGCATCTACTCAGGATGATATAGATATAGAAAAGGCCCAGAAAATACTGGATAAAGACCATTTTGACCTAAAAGAGGTAAAGGACAGAATACTTGAGTTTTTAGCGGTAAAAAAATTAAACCCGGCCTCAAAGGGATCTATTTTATGCTTCTGCGGTCCGCCAGGGGTTGGGAAAACCTCTTTGGGAAAGAGCATAGCATCAGCTACTTCTCGACATTATATCCGAGTGTCCTTAGGAGGAATCAGGGACGAAGCAGAGATACGGGGTCACAGACGTACATACATTGGGGCCATGCCTGGAAGGATAATAAAAGAGATCCAGCGGAGTAAAACAAAAAATCCGGTATTCATACTGGATGAGATAGATAAACTTGGAAAGGATTTCAGGGGGGATCCTGCATCAGCCCTGCTAGAGGTATTAGATCCTGAACAAAATTTCTCGTTCAAGGATAATTACTTGGAAATCCCCTTTGATCTTTCAAACGTAATGTTTATCGGTACTGCCAATACTACGGAGACCATACCGCCAACCTTGCTTGACAGGATGGAGGTTATCGAGATATCCGGCTATACTGATAAAGAGAAGATGAATATTGCAAATCTTTACCTTGTGTCCAAAAGGGCAACGGCTGCAGGGATCTCTCCGGCCACCCCTGGATTTGAAGATGATGCCATAAATCTATTGATTACCAATTATACCATGGAGGCTGGGGTAAGGGAGCTAGAAAGAAAGATAGAGGCAATATACCGAAAGCTTGCAAGAAAAAAGGCTACAGGCCGAGATCTCCCTGACGTGATAGATAAAGATATTGTCCATGAATATCTGGGCCCTGCGCCAAGATACAGGCAATCTGCAATGGATCAGGATGGTGTGGGAATAACCACAGGTCTTGCCTGGACACCTGCGGGCGGAGATATATTGATAATAGAGACAACATCTGTAGCAGGTAGTGGCAAATTAGAGCTTACAGGCAACATGGGTAACACCATGCAAGAATCCGCCAAAATAGCGCTCGGCTTTATAAAGAGCCATACCTTGGAACTTGGGATCAATAACATTGACTTCTCGAAGATAGATATTCATATACATGTCCCTGCAGGGGCAATCTCAAAAGATGGGCCGTCTGCCGGCCTGGCCATGCTTTCCGCCCTGGTCTCTCTACTAAAAGATGTGCCTGTAAGGAAAGATGCTGCTATCACTGGAGAAGCAACCTTGTCTGGAAGAGTATTGCCGGTAGGCGGTATAAAGGAGAAGATACTTGCCGGGATTCGAGCTGGTATATCCTATATAATCCTCCCAGAGAAAAATAAACCGGATATAGAAAAGTTAGTAAGCGGCACCTCTATTGATGTAGAAATAATCTTTGCAGATAAAGTCACAGACGTACTCCCCTTCCTTTTCAGAGAATCATTTGGGACAGATTTCTCCTATCAACCCCACATCTAAAGATTAAGTCTTAAATTTCCGATTAAGATCTATCATGGAAGACTATCAGATATGGATTTCTGTCTTATATGCAATTCTTTTTATA
>JAYEFR010000276.1:0-6650 GCA_034716155.1 Thermodesulfobacteriota bacterium | reverse complement strand
ATTACATGCCCATTATAAAGGACGCGCTTAAAGGTGTTCAATATCATATTACAATTGTCCCTGCTGGAGAAGGGTCAAAGACAGCCTCCTTTTTAGGCAAGGTCATCGATCAAATGCTTGAACTCCCTGTAAACCGAGGCTGGGCATGTATGGCTATAGGCGGGGGAGTGGTATGTGATCTGGCTGGGTTTGCTGCAAGTATTGTTATGCGAGGTATCCCTGTAATACAGGTTCCGACAACGCTCCTTGCCCAGGTGGATGCCGGCATAGGTGGGAAGACCGGTATAAATCACGAATTGGGCAAGAATCTTATAGGTACATTTTATCAGCCCGTGTTTGTGCTTTGTGATGTTAGATTTTTAGAGACACTTGAAGATGATGTCTTAAAAAGTGCTCTTGCAGAGGTGGTAAAGTATGGGATCATAATGGATAAGGATCTCTTCAGCTATCTGGAGTCGAAAGGCACGCATGACTATAAAGAGATTGTGAGGATGTGCGTAAAGGACAAGGCATATGTGGTGGCTATGGATGAGAAAGAGGCAGGCTTAAGAAGGATATTGAACTTTGGACATACTATTGGCCATGCCGTTGAGAAGGCAAGGGGGTTTACCATATTACACGGCCAGGCAGTCGCCATGGGTATTTTATTTGCCTCATGGTTTTCTTATGATATGGGCCTCCTTGACAAGGAGAGTTTGAAGAGGATAGAAAATCTGATGAGAGGCCTTGATCTTGCAGGCCCTGATATATCATTTCCAGAACCTTCTTGCCTGGAGGACATATTGATTATGGACAAAAAGGCATATGAAAAGGGCATTGGGTTTGTGTTGACACCAGGTATAGGTGATGCTATTGTGAAAAAACTAAGTATTCCCAACATACTAGATGCTTACGGAAGGTTTGTTCATGGATATAAAGAGGGCATTTGATGAGGGCAGATTCCTGGATATAGCTGATGCGGCAGATGAAATAAAAAACATAGAAGGCAGGTTTATGTTGGCTATCTCTTTGTATAAACTTGGAAGAAGTAAAGATGCACTTGATGTGTTTACATATGTATACAAGCACATAGATTCTCTTATAAGGACTTTGTTTTATATGGGGGCTATCTATAAAGACTTGGGGGATATGGATTCGGCGGAAAAGTTTATTGGGGACTACCTTGCATTCAGGCCTGATGATGATGAGGCTAAGGATGTGCTTTCATCTAGAGACACCTCAGAGCTTATGAGTGTACCATCCTTAGAACTTGCAAGGCTTTATTCGAAACAGGGTCATTTCAGGCAGGCAGTTGACATATATTCAAAGTTGCCGGCTTCATCTAAGGATCCGGAGATTAAAAAAGAGGCAGTGGGCACTCAAAATATGTATATAATAAAAACCCTTGAGGGTTGGCTGGAGGGCTTAAGCAGATGAAGATATTGATTATAAATGGGCCAAATTTAAATATGCTTGGTAAAAGGGAGGTAGGCGTCTATGGGCACGCAACCCTTCATGAGATAGAAGTCCTTGTTAAGGGAAAGGCAGTGGAATTAGGGGTGGATGTAGCCTTTTTCCAGTCTAATCACGAAGGTCAGATCATAGATGAAATCCATTCCACTCTTGAAGGTGGCGCAGACGGCATAGTTATAAACCCTGGAGGTTATACCCACACATCTGTTGCCATAAGGGATGCGCTTCTTTCGGTTGATACACCCTTTGTAGAGGTGCATATAAGCAATATAGCAAACAGGGAGGACTTCAGGCAGAAAAGTCTGTTTTCTGATATGGCTGTTGGTACTATATCGGGCTTTGGGCCTTTGGGATATGTGTTTGGTTTGGAGGCATTGTGGGGGTTGTATGGAAAAAAGGCTGAATAAGGCGAGATTTTATCTTAAAGGTCTTGATGCCGTATTGTTTACCGACAGGCTGAATATAGCTTATCTCTGTGGGTTTGTGGGCGAGGATGCCTCGCTTCTTATTACAGTAAGGGGTGCGGCATTATTTGTAGATTCCAGGTATACCATTCAGGCAAGGGATGAGGCCGGGGGGGTGGAAGTTTATGAGGTCTTTACCAGGTGGGATACAATCTTTGATTATATAAATGAACACGGAATAAAGACCCTCGGCATAGAGTCCAATGTAATGGATGTAGATACATTCATCATGCTGAAGAATATGTTCAGGGGCGTTGAGATCACGCCTATAGGTGGGCAGTTGAAGTATCTTCGTATTATAAAGGATAGTGATGAGATAGCCTTTCTCAAAAATTCAGCAAAGGTATCGGAAGAAGCCATTCAAAAGGTGTTGGAAAAGGGCATCATAGGAAGAAGAGAAAGAGATGTGGCCTTTGATATAGAGTGGGAGATGGGCAGACTGGGGGCAAGCTCCGTGGCATTTGAGGTGATTGTGGCATCCGGGCCCAGATCTGCCATGCCTCATGGAGTGGCATCTGATAAGGTTATAGCACCCAATGAGGCGGTTGTTATAGACTTTGGTTGTATATATAAGGGTTACTGTTCCGACCAGACAATCACAACGCTGACCGGGGATGCAGGAGATTCATTCGCAGATGTATATAATTGTGTGCGGGATGCTCAATCCAGGGCAGTAGAGGGTATAAAATCCGGGATAGCGGCCGGAGATGTGGATGCAATAGCAAGAGGGTTTATAAAAGATCATGGTTTTGGGGAATACTTCGGGCATGGGCTGGGCCATGGCGTCGGCATGGAAGTCCATGAGGCCCCAGCATTACACCAGAGGTCAGTGGATATCCTGGATGAGGGAATGGTTTTCACTATTGAGCCGGGGATATACATACCGGGTAAGTTCGGAGTGAGAATAGAGGATACCTTTGTGATTACAGATAATTCTTGTCAGAGGATAACAAATCTTGATAAGAGTATTATAAGGAAAATAAATTAGAGGCGTTTTGATGCGGTATTCTACAGCAGCATTTAGGAAGGGTTTAAAGATTGAAATATCAGGAGAACCATTTGTCATCGTGGATTTTCAGCATGTAAAGCCAGGCAAAGGCGGTGCATTTGTGCGGACAAAATTGAAGAGCCTGGTAAGAGGTAGTGTCTTGGATAAGACATTTCGATCCGGAGAAAAGGTGGATGTCCCTGATCTGGAGCAGAGGTGTGTATCCTTTCTTTATAAGGATGGTTCGAATTATTATTTTATGGATAATAACACATACGAGCAGATATCTATGGTAGAGGCACAGATAGGCGAGGCCGTCTGGTATTTGAAAGAGAATACCCGGATAGATGTGTTATTCCATAATAAGATACCGATTGGCATGGAATTGCCTTTGTTTCTGGAATTAAAGGTGGTAGAGACAGACCCTGGTGTTAAGGGGAACACAGCATCAGGTGGGTCTAAGCCTGCCGGATTAGAGACAGGCGCTGCCATCCAGGTGCCCCTTTTTATTAATGAAGGGGATATGGTAAGGGTAAACACTAAAACAGGTGAGTATATGGAAAGAGCAGGTTAGATGGATTTAAAGACTGTAAAAGAGCTTGTAGAGCTCATAAAGGATACAGACATTGTAGAGCTTGAATGGACAGTGGACAGGATACATATAGTAAAAGGGGGGGGCGCTCGCCTGGGGCGGGAAAAAGGGCCTGATGAAAGGCTGATCTCTGTGAATTCCACCAAGGACAGGCCTACCATAACAGTGACTTCCCCGCTTGTGGGCACATTTTACCGTAGTGCGTCTCCGGAGACTGCACCCTTTGTACAGATAGGCGACAGGGTGACCAAGGACCAATGCCTTTGTATAATTGAGGCCATGAAGCTGATGAATGAGATCGAATCTCATGTAGATGGGATGGTAACAGCCATTCTGAAACAGGATGGAGATAGGGTTGAATACGGGGATCCTCTTTTTATTGTAGAAGAGGCATGAAGGACATAAGGTTTATAGTAGATGGTCGTACTCCCCCTGAAGCCAACATGGCAAGAGATCTTCAGTTGCTCCATGCGGTGGCAGGGGGCAGGGCAAATGGGGCTTTAAGGATATACAACTGGGAAGGCCCTGCCATCACCATAGGCCATCATCAAAAGACGTTTGTTCCCTATGACAGTACCCTTGATATACCGGTGATAATAAGGCCTACAGGCGGTGGTGCAGTACTTCATGCAGATGATATTACATATGCCCTTATAACCCCTGTTAATGGTTTTTTGGGATCAGGATTGCTTGAGACATATACTCTTATCTCCAGGGCCTTTGCATATGCGCTTACCAAGATAGGCCTGGATGTAGATATTAAAGAATGTGGCGCCTGCTTTTCCAGGCTTTGCTTTGCAAGAAAAGCGCCTATGGATGTTACACTTTTCGGCAAAAAACTTATGGGTTCCGCCCAGTTGCGCACAAGGGGATGTCTTTTGCAACAAGGGGTGATACCAATCAGTGTGGATAAGACTCTTATTACAAGGGCATTCGGCCCTGATGCCCTCTCGTGGGTAACCTCGATAAGAGAGGTGGTACCATCATTTGATATGGATGCCTTTATCCATCATCTAAGGGATGGCTTTTCTATTGTCCTTGACGTGAGACTTTCGAATAGCGATTCCGATGATGCACAGTGCCGCCACGCTTACACAGGTGATGTATAATTCCGGCGAGAACATACTCGATATTATCTTTTCTCCGATGAATGTATATATAAAGACACATGGAAGTATACCTATGGAGGTAGCCTTCATAAACTCTCTCCATGATATGCCGGCCGCTCCTGCAGCGCTGTTTATCAGTACAAATGGTAGTATGGTTATCAACTGAAAAAACAATACTATGAGGTAGCCTCTCCTTTGTATTGAGCTCTTTATCTTATAAGATTGGGGTGATTCTTGCGGATCGCCCCATGCGTGCTCGATAGATAGTGCCTTTACTAAAAAAAAGGCTATGTTGGCATTTATAATCGCTCCGATATAAGACAGCAATATGCCATAAAAAGGCCCGAACGCGGCGGCCCCTGTCACTATAAGCAAAGAAAGCGGGGAGAACAGAGGCAGGAAAGAGACCATGGCTATATATATAAATGCACCTGTAAACCCCAGATCAGATAAGGTCAGCCTCAAATATATCCAGTCTTGAAGTGGATATGGCTCGACTATTTTTAGTGTTACTAAAATGGCAAAGAAGATAATGGCAATAAAGACTGTAAAACTAAAGGCCCGCCTGATGGGAGAAGGATTATTAAATTGGAGAGAAAACCATTCGGTTATGTTGGAAAACATCTTGATAATTCTGTATACAACAGATCTTGCCCATAGATTTTTAAGACTTTTCTTGACCCCCATAACGGGAAGGTATAATATATTCAGTAAACAGTAAACAGTGAATAGTGAACAGTGAAAAAGGGTGTTGAGTGTTGGGTGATTAAAAATAGTCGTGAGTCGAAAAGACAAAAGATAAAATATAAAAAAATAGTTTCATGGGAGATGTAGGGGTCTTATGGGTAGAAGGCATAAAGATTGCAGGGTGAATAAGTGATATGAAGCATCAAGGTATTTTTATCATAGTATTATCTATCTTGTTAATATCCGGCTGTGGCTCTGATTCCATTACTTCAGGACAGGCAAATATGGAAAAGGCGCTCTTTGTATCGTATGCCGGGTCCAAGACAGGCGAAGACCTTAATGCCGTAATGATAGGTGACTTGGAGGATGTGGTTACGGATCTGATAGCCACTGTCCAGACATATCTTATGGAATACTATAGTGAGAATAGAACATTACCATCTCGTATAGACTTAGATGATCCCCCTTCTGGGATAGATGTCCCGGTGGGCATGGGCGGGTATATCACCTCTACGATTGCAACCTTTTCTGCCAGTGCGCATTTGACACTTAATAATTACACACTCGGCTCAAGGACATACTCCGGTACTTTAGATGCAGATGGGGTTTTAGATATTGTTAATATAGACTTCTTGACCTTAAATGTAGACACATCATCCCTTGAGATTACATATACTGGAAAGAGTTTTACCACCTGCGCATATAGTAATTGGACGTTCTATAGGGATAGTTCGGATGATTATCCTGATTATGCATTAACCGGTTCTTTTGCTGTTGATGAAAATACATACAGCTTTACCGGGTTTGCATATACCAGGCCCGGCAGTTCATCCCTTAGCATAGCCGGCACGGTAGGGTTTGATGGTATCTCGTATATCATAAGTGGCAGTGTAGGTTGCGATACATCCGGTACATGGACATCAGGAGACATGACCATTGTCACACCAGATGAAAGTGTTGGCATCAGCTTAAGCACCACGGCGGCAATTTTTAATGGTACTATGGGCGACTGGACCAAGGAGGACTGGAGACAAGACAGGCTGGCGCCGTGAAGACAGTCGACAGTCCAAAAAAACAGTTGACAGTCGACAGTCGAAAAGACGGTCGAGAGTCCAAAAAAACAGTTGACAGTCGAGAGTCCAAAAAAGACAGTCGAGAGTCCAAAAAAACAGTTGACAGTCGAGAGTCATGAGTCAAAAGATTTGTCTTTGCCTCTAGTAGTTCATTTTATTTTCTTCTAATCCGTAGCTTTTGAGGCTCTATGATAATCAGGTTTCCTTTAAAGTCTGTCTCTGATAGATTCTTAAGCCTTTTTATAATCTGCTGGTTTATCTTTGCTGGTAACATCTCATTTGGAA
>JAYEFR010000275.1:3761-6678 GCA_034716155.1 Thermodesulfobacteriota bacterium | reverse complement strand
TATTCTCATCGTTGAGGATAACTTGTGCATTCTTTAGCCCCTTGAGAAAATCCTGAGTCCCATCCCTGGAGTTGTTGTCGATGATGATCACCTCATAGGAGGGTACAAGCGTCTGCGTCTCTATGCTCCTTAGGCACTGCTGGATGTAATCCATAGAATTGTAGGTAACGATAACGATGCTCAGTTTTTTTTGTACGAATCCTTCATGATAGACCCAGCATTTTCCCCCATTCCTTTCTTCCAGCCTGAAGCCGTCCTCAACAAGAAATCTTTCATGATCAGGTTCAACCTTATTCCCCCATCTCTCAAGTAGAAGTTTTCTATTGTGATCCATCCTGTCTTCCCTGCCCTCTGTCTTTCCTTCAAAGTGTGTCAAGACACTCCTTGGGCAGTAGAAAACCCTCTTGCCAAGCTCTCTTGCCTTGAAGCAGAGATCTATATCCTCGCAGCCATTAACATAGCTTTCATCAAAAGAACCCACATCAAAGAATATATCCTTCTCTATAAGCATACAGGCAGCTGTTACTACCTGAAAATCCCTCGGCTTGTTTGCCGGGGGGAAATCGCCGGGCCGCCCCCTGTAGATGTGATACCCTAACCTGCTTTCAGCTATTACAACGCCTGCGTGCTGGATGGTTCCGTCAGGGAACAGCAGCTTACTCCCGACTATAGCTATGTCCTCGTTGCCATCTGCGACCTTTATCAACTCTTCAAGCCAACCCTTTTGTGGCAAGGTGTCATTGTTCAAGAAGACCAGGTACCTGCTGGACGCTACCTCTACCCCCTGGTTGCAGGCCTTTGCAAAACCAAGGTTCTCCTTATTTGTTATGATCTTTACGTCCCCTTCAAGACATTTAAGAAACTCTTTTGTCCCGTCGGTTGAGCCGTTATCCACAATGATCATCTCGTAGAGGTCGTCCGGCGTATTTTCTATAAGCGCTTCAAGGCATTGTTTTGTGTACTCTGCCTGGTTGAAGGCAGGGATGATGATGGAGCACTTAACCCTCTCGTCTTGGGCACTCTCTTTCCTTTCAAGATATTTTTTCTGGTATTTTGCCTGAATTTGGGCTACCTCAAGAAGTGGCGTCTTTCCCCTATGAGAGAGGGAATCTGGAGTTATCCACTGCAAACCAATGAATTCTGGTACATGGAGAAGTGAGTACTGCTCTCCAATACGAAGCCAAAATTCCTGGTCCCCATCAGCTACATACCTCTCATCAAAGTATCCTATTTTTTCGTGTACGGATTTACGCCACATAGGGTGTGGTCCAACCAGACAGTTTTGTAGCAAATCTTCAAAAGAATATCTTGGCCATTGGTATACGTCATAATAGCTATTTTTCTGAAATGTCTCATGAGGATTATGTGTTAAATACGTATCTCCATAGACCAGCATACAAGCCGGATTTTCATCAAGACTCTGAGCTAGGATCCCACAAGCATCTCTCCTGAGGTGGTCGTTTGTACTCACACTCATACAGTACTTACCCGAAGATGCTTTTACCGCGATGTTCCATGCAGTATAAACACCGATCCGATTCCTTGTTCGGATATATGTAATATTTGGGTAGCGTTTCTGAAATTCCTTTACAATTTTACCCTCATCCTGGGGGGATGCAGCATCAACCACTATAATCTCCAATCCATCAGATATGGTCTGATCCTCCAGGTTCTCTAAACACTCACGCATGAACTCATCTGAGTTATAGGTGGAAACAATGGCAGACACAAAGTAGCCCTTCGACTCTGCCTTTATAATTTCTACTATCTCTTTATCTTCTTCCTTATCCTTGAATTCTTCCCAGGCAAGGGTTACATCTTCATCTTCTAAATTTCGGCTTAAATAAGATAAGTAGTTATTTCTTGCATCATCGAATTTCTCTACACTTTTGAACAAATCGCCAATATTCAAAATCGTATCCCGATTGTTCGGATCAATTTCCATTGCCTTTACAAAATGCTCTACGGCTTTTTGAACCTCTCCAGTCTGCCAGTACAATACGCCGAGGTTGTTGTGCGCAGTTGCAAAGTTTGGATTTATCTCAATTACCTTTGTAAAAGCACTTAATGCGCTTTCGACGTCGCCGTTTTTAAAAAGTCCTTCACCTTGCTGGTTCAACCCCCTTGCTTTTGCTTGGATATTCTCTATCCAGAATGAATGATCTTGAAGTGTCCGCTTATATAAATCTTTATACGCCTTTGCCTGCACCTCAAGGGCATATTTTTTCACTACCTTTTCCCTGCACTGTTTTGAAAGATTTGTGCCGCTGTCATATGATGATATGATCCAATCAATACCTTCAATTAAGCCTGCTATGTCTTTAGGCTTCACCAGATAGCCGGCCTTTTTGTGCTCTATCATATCCGGTATCCCACCGATATCAAAAGCAACCACAGGCACGCCACAGGCCATTGCCTCAACAACGGTATTGGGGAGATTATCCTCAAGTGAGGGAAGAACAAATACATCTGCTGCGCTGTAAATTCTAGCAAGCTGATTCTCATCCGCAATCGAACCAAGATTGAAAATCGGATACTTTGATGTGATCTTCACACCTCCCGGCAAATTTCCAAATGTAACAATAATATTTTTTTGCTCATTTTTTAGGGAAAGTTTATTCAGGGCCTCCAGCAGATATCTAAACCCTTTTCTTTCATTTACAACAGAATCTGCGCCAAACAGTATTACTTTTGCTGATTCAGGGACATTCAAAGCTTTGCGAACTTCCTCCTTTGGATATGGTCTAAAGATATCAATGGGAAATCCATTAGGGACGACATTAACCGGAAAACGAGAAAACAGCTTGCTCTCGGAAGCACATTGACCAAGCCAGCGACTTGGAGTAACGATATTTATGTTTAAGGACTTATAAGCATCATATTTCTGTTTCCATACATGGTGTGAAAGGTCATTCTC
>JAYEFR010000275.1:0-3751 GCA_034716155.1 Thermodesulfobacteriota bacterium | reverse complement strand
AATTGAGGGCATGCCCCACAGCCTTTTATATATTTCTTACAATCCCCAGCATAGTGACATCCACCCGTAAAAGGATTCATATCATGAAGCGTCCATATAATCGGTTTACCCCCTATGGCCAAAGGCGCACTGGGGCAATCCAACTGCCCCGCAACCCAGTGTAAGTTGATTATATCTGCCTCCTGTATCTCACGTACACGATCGAGTCTTACATCTGAAACAGCGTCTGTAAACATCTCAAGCCCGGCAGGTCTATTGGAGTATTCAGACATAAGCTTGTGCCACCTTCCGGCCTGCTGATTCCTCACAGGAGAATTATATGCAGAAACATTTAGGCAGCCTGTCATGCCTATAGAATAATCATTGGGCAACACTTTAACACTCGGATCACCGCTTCTCTTATTCAGCACAAGCATAGTAGAATCCACACCAATTGCCTGCAAACCCTTATGAAGCCTATACGCTGCCTTCCCTGCGCCGCCAAAATCCTGCATGCAGAGATGGACAACATTCATACTTCTTAGGTTATGCCTTAAGAGTATGGCATCTGTTTTTTGTCTCCAATTCTTATTGCTTATATCGGAGCGGTCAAACATGAATTCTAATTTTTTCTGATCCTTCAGAAATCCTTTAATTTTTCCTCCACCGGTATAATCTACCGCTACAAACGGGACGTCTAATTTTTCGGCAAACAAAACAGAATGGAATCGCATACATAAATTAAACTTGCTTCTATTCATGACCGATAGAATATCCTGAAGGGAATAGACCTTATTTCCTATCTTGTAGCCACCTTCTTGCAAATAGGTCTTAGCAAATCTTCTGGCGAAATCTCTGTCGTCTTGGCCAACAACAAAAGTATGCATTGGCATCAGAAGGGGTTTGAGACCTGTTTTTTCCCGGATATTGCAAACCATTTCCCCCAGTTCTTTTTCAAAGCGTTCTCTGAATGCCAGAAAATCAGTTGAAGACATACCGTTTGCATACTCAAATGTTATTTCTCTCAAAAAACATGCAAAATACTCTTCATCATGAATTGTCTGATCATGAAGAGTCTCTTTTTTCCATCCTTCAACAAAGCTGGTCGCTGGGTCACCTGTACAAATTGCGTCTATTCTGCCTGTATTCTCAGTAACCCAAGAGAGGGATGCCTTATCCCTGACCCTAATCTGTGTGCTTAACCTTAATATCTCTTTAACAGCCAATATATGTTCATCTGCAATAAGCGGCCCGATCCCACAACCCTCAATAATACAGGGTATATTAGCTTTCCTGGCTTCAGAAAAGGCTGTAAGAACAAACCCGAGTGGTTCCATCCCCATCAATGGCCCTCCACCCATAACAATGGCATCGGCAGATCTGCACGCTTCTATATATTCTATCGAGTATGTCTTTACGATTCTTATATCTTCTGCTCCAATCTCATATAGTGTTCTGCTGGTAACAAAAGGATACAAACTTGCTATCGTGATTTGTATTTGTGGGTTTGCGTTTTTTAGTCTTTGAATTATGTCGCTAATGATGGCTTTATCTCCAACGGTTTCAGTGCCGTACCAGCCAACAATCAAAGGCCTTTTGAACTTTGACCAATCAAGCGGTTCTGGTAAAGCCGAGGGAAGCTTGGTAGAATTTATTATACTTTGCCTAACTGACATATAATTTTTCAGGAACTCCTCTTGTGCGTGTTCCTCAAGTGATTTTTTTGACGGAGCAGCATGATAATCATGGATGCAATCACTGCAGTATCTTTGAATAATGGATTCACGTAATGCCTTGTTTTCGTCGTAAATAATTTTTGCAGACCTTTCAAGGCAGGAGCCCAAAATTGGAGATTTCGGTGAACAAAACAGGAGATTACCCTTACTGTCAAGACCGACTGCTTCAGACTGGTAGGGGCAGCCACTTTCGCGGGGTTTTTCATCAAAAATCATCTGACGAATATTCCTGTATGTCTGCTTAATATGTGGAGATGTTTCATACGAAAGTTCCAGCTTACTAAAAAATAGTGCGATTTGGTATCTCTCATCGTCGTTGAAGTTTCGAATACATGCTTTCTGGTCTTTATTGTAAAGTCGGTTGATAAACTCTGCAATCCTGAATCTTCCAAGGACCTTTTCTCTCTTGCAGAAATCAAGCACCTCGTCCAAATGCCAAACATTTTGTTTGATAACGGTGCATCCTATAGAAAGCGCAATGTTAGTATTATCACGTATATGGAAAATTACCCTAAGCGCATTTTCAAAAGCTCGTTTCTGGCCTCTCACAGTATCGTGTACTTTGCCAATGCCATCAAGAGAGACCATAACATTGAACGGCAAATTAGCCTCCATGCATACTTCATTGCATTTTGTTACTTGTTTAATGACATGTTCAGCAGCCAACGCATTTGTAATCAACCCCGTTCCCTTAATGCCATCTTTATCAGCTATTACGCGGAATATTTCCGGCAGGTCTTTTCTGAGGGTTGGCTCTCCCCCGCTGACACCCACGTACATTAAACTACTAAAGAGAGAATCACTCAAGACTGATGATAACTCTTCAGGAGTGATTTCTTTTTCCCGTTTCTGCTGCCACACCCGGCACATCTTGCAACGTGAGTTGCAAACATCATTTACCATGAAATTTAAAGTTCTTGGCTTTATAATGGACGAATTCATTTTAGGCTCTTCGGACTTTTCTAGGGGTCAGGGTGTCAAGTCTGCCGTTGACTCTTGGATAGTTTTGAAGTCAATTCATCAACACGTTTTTTAAAGTTTTTATCCTTTCGAATCTCTTTCTTCACTCTTTCTATTACACTACTAACTGTACTATATTTTCCTATCTCAAAAGAGTGGCCAATTTCCTTCAAAGAATCGCACTTTAGATGTCTTGTCAGATAGATCGCAATATTCCTTGGCTCATTGAAATAGCCTCTCCTTGATATGTAGAGATCAAGACCATCAACCTTATAAAGGCGGCATACCTCAGCTTTTATAGTCTCTACATCAGGAGCAAGGTATCGAGATTCCGGGACCTCTTCAAAGTTTTTGTTGATAAAAAACATTTCTTTAATCTTATCAACAAATTTTGCACTACCTAATACAGAGGGTAATATCCTTCTGCCAAATATTTGGTTGATCTCTTCAGCTGTCACCTTGGAAACAAATTGTTTGTATATTCTGATGCTTTCAGCCCTGTTTTTCGAGAACAATGATAGGATGAAATTCTTATGCAGCCAGTCCCATTTCTTGGCATCAGAGAGATAGCCCTTATGACTGCTCCATTTGTATTTATTCAATGTTTCAACCAGCCCGACTTCTAATGGATTCCTGTGTATATATCGAACGAGCTCAAGAAGATAACTGTCAGCATCAACTACAATAGATTTATATCGACCTCTGAATAACTGGCCATCACACAAATGCGATCTATTAAAACGCTGTGTATAAACCCCATTTAAATGCCTCATCGCTCTCGATAGATTTGCATTGGGTGTTTGAATTAATAAATGATAGTGGTTATTCATCAAACAGTAATCATGGATATTGATTTTATATATGTTACATGCATTACATACTATCTCTAAAAACTTATTTTTATCTTCATCTGATTTATAGACTTTTCTTCTTTCTATTCCTCTATTGACAACATGATGAAATCCTGCCAAGTCTATTCGTGGTCTTCTTCCCATTTTTTATCCTAGATTATCTTTGGAGCATTATATCATAAAAAGTAGAAATTCAATACACGGTACTTAAGTTCTGAGTATTGT
>JAYEFR010000274.1:0-6705 GCA_034716155.1 Thermodesulfobacteriota bacterium | reverse complement strand
AAAGGATGTTTTGAGTTTCTTGGCACTAGATATGCACAGATGGTGATTGTTTCTTAAAGGAGTAGATTTTGTGGAGAAAAAACACAAGTGATTATATATTGGCAGATATCTTTAACAAGAAACCCGATGATTGATAGATTGTGAGAAAGGAGTAGCGTGTGGAAATAACTGTTGGGATTTTTTTGGCATTATTTATTTTTGCATTTGCATGCGAATTTATGGACTCATCGCTCGGCATGGGATATGGAACAATCCTGACCCCCACACTCCTAATTATAGGCTTTGATCCCTTAGTAGTAGTCCCTGCAGTCTTACTTTCACAGGCCTTTGGGGGGTTATCGGCTTCGGTCTTTCACCATCAATTTGAAAATGTTTCATTTAGTAAAAACTCTATGGATTTAAAAATTGTTCTAATTGTCGCCGGCTTTGGACTTATTGCAACTATATGTGGAGCCATGGTTTCCATTAATATCTCAAAACTGGTTTTGAAAACCTATATTGGCCTTCTTGTATTCGTGATGGGGATTTTTGTTTTGCGCAATAAGCCTTTTACCTTTTCATTTAGAAAGATGGCAGGGGTTGGTATAATAAGCGCATTCAATAAGGGTGTTTCTGGTGGAGGGTTTGGTCCTGTTGTGACTGGGGGGCAGATTCTTGCAGGATATAAGCATAAAGCAGCAATCGGGGTGACGACCTTAGCCGAAGCGCCGATTTGTATATGTGGCTTTTTTACTTACATTATTGGAAGAACAGTCAAGGAACTTCAAGGGCCCATACTAAGTATGCCTGTATCATCCTTCTTTCATTACATGTTTTCACCAAAGATGTTGCAGTGGGAGCTCGTACTTGCATTACTGCTTGGTTCAATACTTGTAGCCCCCTTTGGGGCCTTTACCACAAGAATTTTAAGTAGAAAAGCAAATATGCACTATATTCTCGGCATCTTGATTATCACCTTGGGAGCATGGACACTTATAAAGACTTGGTTCTGAGTTTGGGCATACGTCTGGGAAAGGTAGGGGAAAATTATGAGTCCGTACAGGCTTTCATATCTTAAAGAGCTGGAATCAGAATCAATCTATATCATGCGAGAGGTGGCGGCTGAGTTTAAGAATCCGGTCATGCTTTATTCTGCAGGAAAGGATTCCAGTGTAATGGTGAGGCTGGCTCAGCGGGCATTTTACCCTGCAAAATTTCCTTTCCCTCTCATGCATGTCGATACCAGCTATAAATTTCCGGAGATGTACGAGTTTCGTGATAAATTCTGCAAAGAAATCGGGGCAAAGCTTATTGTAGAGCGTAATGAGGAATGGATTGCCAAGGGATGCCATCCCTTAAAGATGGGGATTGAGAAATGTTGTGCATGCTTAAAAACCCAGGCCCTGCTGGATGCTTTGAAAAAGCATGGGTTTGATGCTGCTTTTGGTGGGGCCAGGCGAGAGGAGGAAAAGTCACGGGCCAAGGAACGTGTGTTCTCTCTCAGGGATGAATTTGGCCAGTGGGATCCCAAGAACCAGCGTCCAGAGCTTTGGGATCTTTATAATGCATGGATAAATGAAGGACAAAGTGTCCGTGTATTTCCTTTGAGTAATTGGACCGAGCATGACATATGGCAGTACATCAAACTCGAAAATATCCCGGTAGTGCCTCTCTATTTTGCAAAAAAGCGGGAGATCATAAGGAAAAACAACAGATTAATTCCAATTTCATATTACTCCAATGAGAATAATAATACACATTCTGAAATTGAAAATCATCAAACCGAGACAGTGATGTGTCGTTTCAGGACATTGGGCTGTGTGCCTTGTACCGGGGCGATAGAGTCTTATGCAACAACGCTGGATGATATCATTAAAGAGGTGGATGAGGTCAAAAAATCGGAAAGGGAAAATCGTCTTATCGATACTACGGGCGATTCCGCAATGGAAGACAAAAAGAAGCAGGGGTATTTTTGAGCACTAAGGATCGAAGTGCCTTTGACTCTTTGCCCCTTAAGACAAAGGAATTTATCATGTACACTAAAGAAAAGACCTTAGTTCGTCTTGTCACTATCGGCAGTGTGGACGATGGTAAATCTACGCTTATAGGCCGGCTTTTATATGAGACAAACTCTATCTTTGAGGACCAGTATGCTGCCGTAGAGAAAACATCCAAAAAGAAAGGCTATGATGAGGTAGACCTTGCCCTTTTGCTCGATGGACTTTCCGCAGAAAGACAGCAGGGCATTACCATAGATGTTGCACACATATATTTCGAAACTCCCGCGCGGAAGTTTATTATCGCGGATTCACCCGGACATGTACAGTATACCCGCAACATGGTGACAGGTGCATCTAATTCAGAACTTGCAATTATCTTGATTGATGCGAGAAATGGTGTGTTGACTCAGTCCAAGAGACACGGTTTTATCGTTTCCCTTCTCCAGATTCCCCATATGATTGTCGCCATAAATAAGATGGATCTTGTTGATTATTCAGAGGAGGTCTATCAGGGGATTATGACAGAATACGAAGAATTTTCTGCAAAGCTGAATATCCATGATATTATGTTTATACCTGTTTCAGCCCTCAAGGGCGATAATGTTGTGCGCAAAAGTAATCGAATGCCCTGGTATGATGGCCCCTCGCTTTTGCATTATCTGGAAAATGCCCATGTAGCTGCAGACAAAAACCTGGTTGATTTTAGATTTCCTGTCCAGTATGTAATCAGACCCCATCTTGATTTTAGGGGGTATGCAGGGAGAATATCATCCGGTACAATCAGCCCTGAAGAAGAGATTGTGGTATTACCCTCAGGCAAAAATAGCAGGGTTAAATCAATCATTACCTATGATGGTGAATTACCGGAAGCATTTGCAGGACAGTCCGTAGTGCTCACCTTACATGATGAGATTGATGTGAGCAGGGGTGATATGATTGTTCGTACACACAATCTTCCTCAGGCAGGCAATCATTTTGAGGCCATGATATGCTGGATGGACGAAAAGCCAATGGTAAAGGACTCCCCCTATATCTTTAAACATACCACAAAAGATTTAAGGGCCTTTATTACAAAGCTGTCGTATAAAATAGACATGAATACCCTTCACAGGCAGACAACCGATACATTTGAACTCAACGACATCGGCAGGGTGGAGCTAAAGACATCTCTGCCCATATTTTTTGATCCGTTTAACGTCAATTCTAAAACAGGGAGCTTCATTCTCATAGATCCTCTTACAAATAATACAGTTGCTGCGGGTATGATAAGGGGTGTGGCAAAGACCGTTGAAAACGTTCTTGAGGATGTAAGCATTGAGGAAGGAGCCCAGAAAAAATCCCCCCATATTGTCTGGAGGGGGTGGAATATCCCCAGAGGCACGAGGGAGGATAGGAACAGGCATAAGGCAGTAGTATTATGGTTTACAGGATACTCCGGCTCGGGTAAATCAACGATTGCCAAAGTGCTTGAGGAAAAATTATTTAAAATGGGTTGCCGGACAATGGTCTTGGATGGTGACAACCTGCGTCATGGTCTTTGCAGTGACCTGGGATTCTCTCAAAAAGAAAGGTCCGAGAATATCCGAAGGGCGGGAGAGACTGCGCATCTCTTTTTTGAACATGGAAATATTGTCGCATGCTCTTTCATATCACCGTATAGAGCAGACAGGGCATTCGTAAGGTCATTATTCCCAACCGATCGGTTTTTGGAAGTACATGTGAAATGCGACTTAGAAGAGTGCAAAAGACGTGACCCCAACGGGCTGTATAAAAAGGCGCTAAGCGGAGAGATAGAGAAATTTACTGGAATTTCAGATCCCTATGAGGAGCCGGAGAAGCCGGAATTTATCCTTGAGACTGATAATCTTTCTCTGGAACAATGTGTTGAAAATCTCATCTTATATCTTCAAAAGAAAAATATAATACACTCGTAAAAAGTCTAAAACGACGTCATTGCGAGTTTTAGCGAAGCAATCTCGTGGAGCATAACCATCTGAAGTTATTAGATTGCTTTGTTGTCTGCCACAGATATAGGCGGAACACCCCCTTAAATCCCCCTTTGAAGGGGGTTAGGGGGATGTCATCAAGGGGGGAATATTGCCATATATTATTATCAATAAATACATTATAGTACCCATACATCGACAATTTTTTGTCGATGCCGGATTCTTAAGCGCCCAGGAAGAAACATTTTTCCTTTTTTTTGGAAAAATATTTCCATTTGAGGTAAGGTAACGCTACTTATAATAGTCGTAAAAATGTCGGGAATATGGCATGATGCCATAGTTTATAAGAGACCAAGCCACTGTGTATTAAATATGCATAGTAAGTAGAAAAGAATAGATTCAGGAGGGGTTGTCATGGAGAAAAAACACAGGATTTTGTTTGCAGTACCGGGTTTATATGGTCATGCAGCTGCTTCACTTGCAATAGCAAAGCATTTAATAGCAAAAGGGCACAGGGTTGGGTATTGCACTGGAAGCTCTGTAGAACCAATGTTAAGGAAAGCTGGTGTGCATGATTTTTATCCCCGGGATAAGTATCAGGCCGCTATGGATAAAGTCGCATTTGAGAAGGGCGTTTATGAGTGGTGTTATAATGCTGCTAAAGTTTTCACACGTGAAGTTATTGAGGATATATTCCAGGAGCTGACAGATGCATTTGAATCATTCAGGCCTGATGTGGTATATATTGATGTCGTAGATTTACTTGCTGTACCAATTGCTGTGAAGTTTAATGTCCCTTATGCTCATGGCAGTGGGATTCCCCTTTTCTATCTTGAGAAGGATATTCCTCCTATGGGAACAGGGTGGGATTTTAATACCCCCAGACTCAATCACTTGAAGTTGATACTATATCTTTGTCGTACTGCGCCATTTGCGTTTAAGGTATATCTGAGTCTAAAAAAGGTATTGAAGACGGCTGATCCTGTCTGGAAGACACATTTTCTCAGAGGGGTCTCTCCGTATTTGTTTATGTTTTTTACAACAGATAAAGTTGAATATCCTCGTGAATTATTTGTCCCTGAAATCTTTTATATAGGGCCATCTGTTTTGGAACCGGATGAAGACCAACTCCCTGATTTCCCCTGGGAAAAACTGGATGAAAGTCGCCCTCTGATCTATGTTGCGACAGGAACCATGTATTATGACAAGTATAAAAAGTTTTATAAAAATACATTAAAAGCTTTAGCAGAAGATAAATTTCCATATCCTATTCAGGTAGTCATGGCAGTAGGGAAGGGGCACTCGATAGATGAACTTGGGGAAATCCCGCCAAATTTCATAGTGGTTGAATATGCCCCCCAGATCAAGCTTATACCCAAAGCAAGTGTTGTGGTGACCCATGGGGGGGTCTTAACAATTAATGAGGCCCTGCTTCAGGGAAAGCCTATGCTTGTGGTAGCCCTTGGCGGAGATAGAATTGAGATGGCGCAAAGGATGGCCTATAATGGAGCGGGTATACGGCTTGACCCCCGGAAGGCCACAGCATGGAGGATTCGAAGGGATATAATTCAACTACTTAAGTATCCCAAATATACCAGGGCGGCAGAGGGGATTATGCATTCATATAAAAGGTGTGGCGGAGCCAAAACCGGAGCGGATTTGATCCTTTATCTGGCAGACACCCAGAAACCGGTTCAGAGAAAAGAAGGTGCGCCCATAACAATAGAAGACATCAAGGATCTTCCGGAATATATTGAATAACCATAGAGGCAGGCACAAAATAGAAAGCTAAAAACATGTGCATTTGACGATAATATACATATGAAATGTCACACCTGTTTTTCAGCCTTTGTGCCTTTGTCACTTTATACCTAAGGAGAAACGTCTTCTATGCCACTATGCTATCTTCTCTTTCAATTTTTAGAAGAGGGTTCAAACAGTAATCTCCTTTAATCACTGGCCGCTTTTGAGGACAGCTGTTTCTCTAAAGAGTATATCTCTTCTTCTAATTGATCTATAAATTCAATAAAGGGATCTTTGTCAGTATTAGTGATACATGTTAATTCTAACCCATTGTCATGATTTGCCGGGAGAGCAATGAGGGGGCAACCCAAGGGGAATGGTGGTATCCCGAAAATGCGATCCGCTTTAAAATCTTCAGTAGAAAGATCACTAAGCTTAAACCTGCCCAAATTTGAGATACTAAAGAAATATGGATTTTTTTTCCTATAAAAGGCGATCTCTAAAAAAGAAAATATTATAGCACTTAAAAGCTTGACTGGAAACCAGTCAATCATGGGTGTAGGGTTTATTACCCACGAAAAGTCATTAATTCTTTCTACAATATTATCCTGTATGGGGAAGACCCTCACTACTGGGGGAATATCAAAGTATTTATTTAATTCTAACGAGATAATTCCTGTCAAATTAGAGGTTTTCCTTGAGCCTGATAAAAATTTTCTAAGATCAATAGGGAGCCATGCCTGAATCCTTTTGTTTTTCAAGTCAGGGTTCCTTCTTTTTATGGTTTCCATAATAGCAACTACAATTTTAGCATTTAACTTAGATGCACTGATTCTATCCCACGGTATTAAGATCGAACACCATTGAACCTGTTTACACTTGCTTGGCCGCCTAATAGGGTGTTTTCCTTCATATACTCCGTTAAATAATAAAGATCCCCCCTCTAATGTATCATTTGTTTTCTGATCTTTGTTTTTTAGAGCCGCTTGTCTCCTTTTCTCAAAAAAGTCATCAGGAAGGATGGCTTTATAGAGTTC
>JAYEFR010000273.1:0-6707 GCA_034716155.1 Thermodesulfobacteriota bacterium | reverse complement strand
CAATTTTATGTTGCAGGACTCTAATACCCTTCTAAAGGCATCTTCGCATAATCTTCTATCTAAAGTATTAATTGCATCGAGCTCGTCTGTAAGTGATTTAAATGCGGGGATCATATCCGGATTAAGGAATTTATCCTTTGTATCCTTTGAGATAGCGCCTATATCAATATCTTTAAAATAGAAGTCCCCAAAGTCAGCCATATCTGTTAGCGTCTTTGTCCTCTCTCTTATGTCCGTCACCACCTTTTGTATATACGCAATATCAGAGGTGTCGTACCCTTGTGCCTTAATAAAGGGGATCGCAAGTCTTGACAGCCTTACAATATCCCCTTGCTTTATATAATGGTGATTAAGCCACAAGAGCTTTTCCGGATTGAATACAGCAGCGCTCTTTCCCACATCTTTTAAGTCAAACAGATCTATTAGTTCGGTGGCGCTAAAGATCTCCTGATCGCCATGTGACCATGAAAGTCTTACCAGATAATTAACCACTGCCTCGGGCAGGTAGCCCATGTCCTTATAGGCCATGACGGAGGTGGCCCCGTGCCTTTTGGAAAGCCTGGCCTTATCGCTACCCAGGATCATCGGCACATGGGCAAATACAGGGGGGGCGGCCCCAAGGGCTTCATAGATCAATACCTGCCTTGGTGTATTGTTTACATGATCATCACCCCTTATTATATGTGTTATGCCCATGGTATAATCATCTACAACTACAGTGAGGTTATATGTGGGTATGCCGTCAGATCTCAAGATGATAAGATCATCCAATTCATCATTGTCTATAGTGATACGGCCTTTTATTATATCATCAAAGGCCGTAACGCCTGTTTTGGGTGTGGCAAACCTAACCACCCTTCCCGGCCCGGGGCCTAGTCCCTTGTCTCTGCATGTGCCATCATACTTGGGTTTTCTACCTTCCTTGATTGCCTTTTTACGTTTGCCTCCCAGTATATCAGGCGTGCACTCGCACCAGTAGGCCTTGCCTTCATCCAGGAGTTTTTCTATGTATGAGCGGTATATCTCCATCCTCTCTGTCTGGTAGAATGGCCCCTCGTCCCAGGTAAGCCCGAGCCATTTCATAGCATCCAGTATCTGCTTGGTGGCTTCTTTGGTGGAGCGCTTGGTGTCTGTATCCTCGATACGCAATACAAATTTGCCATGGGTGTGTCTTGCATACAGCCACGAAAACAATGCTGTCCTTGCCCCGCCTATGTGGAGGTATCCTGTCGGGCTGGGTGCAAACCTGGTCCTTACTAGGATTTTATCTTTCATCCTATCCCCTTTAGCAGTTTTCAGGGGTATTTTTACTAAAACTTACGCAAGTCATTGATCATTCCCTTGTATCCTGATAATATTTTTAAAGCTTTTCTCCATGTTATTCTTTCCAATCTACTCCCCGATCCCTGACCCCTGTGAACTTTTTAGCTGACCTTTTCCTTTATATAATTGAGAAGTCCACCTGCCTTTAAGATGGCAGCCTCCCGCCCGGACAGGTCTGTCTTGCAACTAATTTTTTCATCTGAACTTAGAAAGTGCACATCGAGTGCCCCCTTACCTGCTATGGCACCCAATATATTACCTATGCGGATTTTCCGCCCCTGCTGTATGGCATCATATGCCTTTTTACCGATAATGATAGGTATGATACCAAAATTTATCAGATTTGACCGGTGTATCCTTGCAAATGACCTCGCGAAAACCACCCTTATGCCCAGGTACATAGGACAGGCGGCCGCATGCTCCCTGGATGATCCCTGGCCGTAGTTTGCGCCCGCTATGATACAAGAGACCTTGGCCTTCTTTGCCCGTTTAAAAAAATCTCTATCTATGCCAGAAAACACATACCTTGAAATCTCCGGGATATTGGACCTTAAGGGAAGGATCTTTGCCCCTGCCGGCATTATGTCGTCTGTGGTAATATTGTCTCCCAGTTTGAGTATAGCCTCTACTTCAATTGTATCCTTAAGTGCCCCTCTTACAGGTAAAGGCCTTATGTTCGGCCCTCTTGTGATCTCGATATCCTTTGTTGCCTTTTTTGCCGGTGTTATTATCATGGAATCATCTATGAGAAATCTCTCCGGCAAACCTATCTTCGGATATGTGCCAAGTTCCCTCGGATCAGTAATCTCCCCATTTATCGCACATGCCACAGCCACCTCCGGAGAGGCAAGGTATACTTCAGCGCTCGGGGTGCCTGACCTGCCCTTAAAGTTTCTGTTAAATGTGCGCACAGATACCCCATTCGTCCTTGGGGCCTGTCCCATGCCTATACATGGCCCGCACGCGCACTCTAAGATCCTTGCCCCGGCTGATACCATATCACCCAGAGCGCCGGTATTGGCAAGCATCATAAGTACCTGTCTGGATCCAGGGGAGATGGCAAGATCTACATCCGGGTGCACCTTTTTGGCCTTTAATACAGATGCCACCATAAGAAGATCCTTCAAGGATGAGTTTGTGCAGGAACCGATCACGACCTGATCCACTGCTTTCCCTTCCAGATCTTTTATAGATTTCACATTATCCGGGGAATGCGGGCAGGCCACCATTGGCTCTATTCCTGACAGGTCTATCTCAAGGGTCTCGTCATATGTGGCCAATTCATCAGGGGCCAGGTATTGCCAGGAAGCGCCTCTGTCCTGTGCTCTAAAAAATGCCCTTGTTGTCTCATCGCTTGGGAATATGGATGTGGTAGCCCCTGTTTCTGCGCCCATATTGGTAATGGTTGCACGCTGCGGCACACTCAAAGATTTAATGCCGTCTCCGGTATACTCAAGGATCTTGCCTACGCCACCCTTGACAGACAGGCGCCTTAAGACCTCCAGTATAATATCCTTTGCGCTTACCCAGTTGTTTAGTCTGGATTGGAGAATAACATTAACCACCTTTGGTATTGGGATATAAAATGGCATACCTGCCATTGCAGCCGCCACATCTATGCCGCCTGCGCCAATGGCAAGCATACTGCCTCCTCCTGCTGTCGGGGTATGGCTGTCAGAGCCAAGTAGTGTCTTCCCTGGGATTCCAAATCTCTCTAGATGTACCTGGTGGCATATGCCGCCCCCAGGCTTCGAGAAGTATATCCCATACTTATATGCCATATCCTGCAGGAATTTATGGTCGTCTGCATTTTCAAAACCTGTCTGCAGGGTATTGTGGTCCACATAGCTTAGTGAAAGCTCTGTCTTTACCTTTGGGATGCCTGTAGCCTCAAACTCCAGGTATACAAGGGTGCCTGTTGCATCCTGGGTGAGTGTCTGGTCTATCCTGATTCCATATTCTGAATCTGTTTTGTCAATTATATGTGCATCAATAATCTTTTGTGTAAGCGTCTTTGGCATTTGCTCTCCTATCTTTATGAATGTATGTCTAATGTATACGGGTATGAGAAGTCAATAGACAGTCGAGAGTCAATAGTCGAGAGTCGGAAAAGGTAAGAGTCCTTTCAATCGTGAGGTAAAAAGTGAAGCTAAAATATTTTTTGCCTCTAGATTACCTCAAGATTACTCATGATTTTATATGAAAAAGTACCTGTTGATGTGCAGGAATCACAGGTCCTGCAAAAAAGATCAAAAAATCTTCCCTCACGCAAAGACGCAAAGATCGCAAAGGAAAATAAAGAAGAATGATAAAAAAAGAAAGTCTCTTTGTGTACTTGGCGTTCTTTGCGTGAGAATGTTTTTCGTCCTTCGTTGTGAGCGTGGATCGCTCATGTTGGTTTATAAAAAAAGGGAGAGGGCCAAAGCCCTCCCCTTTTTGTGCTACTTGCGCCTTCTTGTTTTAACTAGTGGTATCATGAGTAGAAGCGGCAGGAGCATGCCTGCTATCCCACCGGTAGAACATGCAGTCTCCACAAAGCAACCGCCTCCGCTGCTTCCTCCACTGTAAAGTGGTGTAGAGCCGCTATCATCACCAGGCTCAGTCCCTGTTGCCGCAACAAATGGAGAAAGTGATGTAACATCCACGCTTATAGTCTTGTTGATGGTGTCGATGCTCGGGTTGGTGGCCTCCACCTGCCACGCGCCGCCGGTGTAGTGGAGCACGTGCAGATTGTCTGTATCAGAGCCCGTGTACTGCAGGGTCACGCTTACGCTCTGGCCATCAGCAATTGCGTCGGCGCCAATTTCGAAGTCATACTGCTTGGATACTGCTGTTGCCCAGCTCGGCAGGGCATCTGTGGCCTCCGGGGCGATTACAACGCCTGCGGCAAATATGGATCCTGCTACGGATTCACCGCCGGCGCCTACTTCGGAGTTCGTCACATCCACCACGGTCTTGCCGTCGCCATCATCCTCAATATCGCCGGGCTCAAAGCATATGCCGCTTGCGTCTCCGCCGCCCATACCTACCTTGCCGCCCATAAAGTTATTAACCATGCCCTGATTTGCGCCATCGACCGTGAGGTCAATGGTATAGCTCGCCTGTGCCTGGGTATAGTCTGCTCCATAGTGGGCGGTAAGGGTGAATGCAAGACTTGACTCGTCAGTAGCTGGTGTATAGGTAAAGGAGATCATCATCTTGTCAGGACTCAGGAGCGCATTGGAAATAATTCCAGTGTTGGCATCTGCCTTCTCAACCATGTCATCTGCAGTAGCATCCATCAGGTGTGCGGTGGAAAAGATTGATATATTTACTGCACTACCTGCCTTTGTTGCTGTCATCATGAAGGTTGGCGCTGTCTCGGCCATGACTGCATTCAGGGGGAAGCTATCCGTTGCAGCGTTTGGAGTCACAGTAGTAGCCTGCACATAGATATCCCCAGGGCCTTCATTTCCCGGAGACACGAGGGCCACATGGTACTCAGCGCCTGTCTTAAGACCCTTGATCTCATAGGAGAGGATTCCCCCGGTTGCAGGGTCTTTTGTGAATGTCCCGAACACGAGCTCCTGGGATGCATTCATGGCAACAACCTCTTCTATATCCGTTGTTGTCGGATGCGTGCCGTCAGGTTTGGTCACAGTGCCTGATACGGTTGCGCCTTCTGTGAGGGTTATATCAAGCGTGTTGCTCCCGGCTTGTATCTCAAGGCTGTTATTTACATAGGTGCAAAGCCCGTTTGAATATACCGAGACCTTGTATGTGCCTGGCACCAGGTTATCAACCAGATAAGTTGTGCTATCGCCCTTTGACGGGTTGCTCATGGCCTCTATCCCGTCCATGGGGTCGCTTACCGGCACGCCCTTTTTCTGCATCACAATAAAGGCAACAGGAAAATCCATGCCCTCATCATTAAACGGAGGCGCAAATGCTGTGCTTTCTGCAGGCTTTGTGATCGTGCCTGTAAGACTGGCTGTTGTTTCATACAGGACAAAATCCACATTTTGAGATCCAGGGGTAATGTTCAGCTTCATCTCCTCACCGTAGCCGCATGGCTGCATCATCATCTCCCATGGATCAGGCCTTATGCCTGCATCCACCTCATAATACGCCACATCAGGGTCAACCCCTTTTATGGTGTAGTATCCATCAGGATCAGTCGTGGACTCTAACAATATCTCACCATACTTTTCATCCATGAACTCTGCCTCTACTTCGATATTGGGAAGACCTTCCCCAATTGAGTTTGTTACCCTGCCTGAAATCGTTGAGCCCTTTTTGAGCTTTATTGTGCCCACATCAGTGGTGTTCTCCCCTGTAAGCGTGATGCCGAACATGGAGACGGCTGCATAGTTGAGGTTGGATGAGCTGCCGCCCTCATAGGTTACATTGAGCAGGTATGTGCCTTCCGGCAGGTTCCTTAAGTGGAATACCCCGTTTTCATCAAAGGCGCCCTCAGGGCCTGCCCACTCGGTGGATTTAAACGAACCCTCCACATGGGGTATGGCCTCGCACTGGATGGTTGCATCCGTGATCTTGGTACCTGTGTCTGCATCAACCACCTTTCCTTGTATGGTGGCACCCTTACTGAGTGCCATAGTTGCATTCACATCTGTGCCGGTGACAGTAAGGTTGACGCGGCCCATAATGAATTCATCTGAGAAGAACCTTACCGTATACTCGCCGTCAAGGAGATTATCAAATGGTATGACGGCAGATGTGGCGCCATCTGCCAGCTCTATGTCCTCATCATCCCAGTTGCTTGTGCCGACAACCACACCGGTCCACTCGCCTACAGGCTGCTCGCCCTTGAAGAGTTGAATCCCGCCTAACCATTTACAGGAATCAGCTCCATTGCTGAGCGCAGATGGGAAGTTGATGGTCACGGTGGCTGTATTACCTTCTTCTACAGTGAGGGCCATATCAGTGTCTTCACTTACCACCTTGAACACCTGCTCGCAGGCAAAGTCTACATCCTCTGATCCAAGGGTGATGATGTATGTGCCTGGCGCTACCTTAAGTTCAAAGGTATTATCTGTTACAGGCGCCATGATCATGCCGGCTTCTATATCTTCTCCCATGGCAAACTGTATGGGCACTGCTATTGCAACGACATTGTGTACGCCCAGGATCCCTCCGGTGTCAGTTATACTACCTGTCACAGTAAGAGGCTCACTGAGGTCGATGTTGAGAGGTGTAGGTTGTCCATTTGCCACATAGACTATCTCGCTTTCCATGGCGGTATTACCCGTAGGCATATGGCCTGCGTCAATCTCATTTACAATCACTATGTAATCGCCTGTGCCAAGGCCTTCTACGCTGTAACTGCCGTCTGCATAGGGATGAACAGGGGCGATCTCTCCCCCTTCACCGCAGCCCCACATGGA
>JAYEFR010000272.1:17674-30755 GCA_034716155.1 Thermodesulfobacteriota bacterium | reverse complement strand
GGTGATGATTTCTTGTTTTGCGGCATCAGGAAGGTCATCGAAGTATGCGCAGTAACCGGCTACACGTACCACCAACCCTGGGTATTTGCCTGGATTCCGACGGGCATCCTCCAGCATATCAGGGTCGAGCACGTTTAGTTGCATCTCCATTCCCCCTGAATCGAAAAAGCCTTTCACCAAAGCAGATAGTATATCCACTCCTTTTTCCCCTGCCAGGGTGTTAGGGTCGAAACGAAGGTTGAGCGCGTACCCATTGGGCGCAAGGGTGGAGTCTATACGGGCAACTGAGTTGAGAAGGGCAGTGGGTCCCATACGGTCCTGCCCGTTGGCAGGCCCCAAACTGGGTGCGAATGGCTCTCCATCCCTTCTTCCACTGGGCAGAGCTCTTACATACCTTCCAAAGGCTATGTGACTTGTCACGGAATAAAATCCCGGCACATAGGGGCCTCCACGTGTGTTTCGGTGTCCGGCAAGGGCGGAGTGGAATATGTACACAACGTCATTAGCATATCCATCGGGCAGACTATGATCGTTCCCGAACTTTGGGGCCTTGAGTAGCTCGGCACGGATCTTGGTGTTAGTTGAAAAGTTAGTGTGCATGGCATCCAGTACCTGAGCCATGGTATACTTACGGCGCTTAAATACCACGTCATCCAGGGCTGCTAGCGAATCTGCTACGTCAGCTACTCCTATTCCCTGTATACCACTGGAGTTATATAAGGCTCCTCCAGCAGTGACATCCTTACCTGACTCGATGCAGCCGTCTACAAGCAAGGAAGACAGAGGGGTGGGATGGTAATCACGGTTCCCTTTCTCAATCATTTGCAGATCACCTATCATGCGGGCCACCATGTGCTCCACCTGCATCCGAAAGGCATCAATTACCTGGTCAATACCAGTGAAAGAAATAGCCTCAGGGGTAGCAGCGCCTATTTGGCGGCGGCTGTTGAGTCGCCTTCCACAATTAAGGGCCAGCTCAAGGCAAAGGGGAAGATTAAAGAGGCCGGCATCTGTGGAGAAGAAGCTCTTCCCGGGCAAAGCCAGCTCAACGCAGCCTACCGTACCGTAATCGCGTGCCTCTTGTAGAGGATAGCCATGTGAGGTCAGCGCGGCTATGGAAGCCTCGTCACTAAATATGGCAGGCACTGCGTTACCTTTCCTCGCCACATCTGCCACCCGCCTGAGATAATCTTTAGGAGATGCAGCATGAATCCGAGCCTGATAATTGGGATCCCTCAGGCCGGATTCCTCCATGACGTCGAGAAAGAGATATGTGAGATCATTGACAGCATCCTTTCCCTTTTTGTCCATACCTCCCACTATTGCTGCCTGCGCTACCAGGAAGCCACTGTGATACTGGCTTGTTCTCTCTGAGAGCAGAAAGACGTGTTCAGTGGCCTTGGCAGAGAAACAAAGCAGAAGTTCTTTTGCTTGCTCAGGGGTGATTCTCCCTTCCTCTAAATCACGTTTATAGTAAGGATATAGAGACTGATCCACCCTCCCGAAAGAGATAGCGGAGTTGAGTCCCTCCAGGCAGACTCCCATATGGGTCAGCCACAGGGACTGCAAGGCTTCATGAAAGGTTTCAGCAGGGCCGCGTGGTACCTTGTTGCAGATACGCGCTATTTCTTTGAGCTCTTGGCCACGTGCTTTATCTTTTTCCTTAACAGCTAAGCGCTCGGCCTCCTGAGCCAGGCGCCCGGCAAAATCAACGACTCCCTCACAGGCGATCCTAGCTGCACGATGGAAATCACCCTTTTTCCCATTCATGGCCTCTAGATACCCCTTCACACCTATCTTGAGCATCTTTTCATAGTTGGGAAGAAAGTGACCGATACCACCTGCCTCGTGGATCAGATAATACTTGGCGTTAAGTTGGTCTGCTGCATAGCGCAGCAGTTGTAGGATACGGGGAAAGAAGATCCTAAAAACCATGTTGCGGGTGAGCCAATATGGGTAGATGCGAAAGATCAGTTTAAGACGGTCAGCCCAGGGCATCTGGAAAGGCGTTGTTTTCCTCTTATCTATCCATAGCAGTTCTTCGCTCATGAAAATTCCCGCCAACTCAGGCTGAATGAGAGCTGAAATGCGGTGGCTTCCCATATTTCCTGCGATCAGCTCATCGGGATAGATTCGCACTGATTTATTTCTCAAAAGATGGCGTAAGGCCTTGGCCTTGCGGATCACCATGGGCTCGGTCTTATCGTCGTAATGTTTAAAATACTCGGTGATGAGATATGCCCGCTCAGGACACAGATGAACCGGGGTGGATAAAAGTTCTTTTTTGATACGCCCGAAGCGCTGCGACCTTTCTTTCTCCTCAAGAATTCTGGCTGATGCTCTCATGAATATTTCTCCCTCAATTCAGTATATTGTTAAGAGCCTTTAATATACCATATTTTATGAGGATGGCAAATTTTTCTAAAGGAGGGGGAATCATATGATGTCCGTTGCAAAGATCATCAGCTATAACCATAATAGCTAAACTCCTCCTATCTGCCTGTGTGTGTCCACACGCAGACAGACCATGCCTCTTTATTCGACCAACAACGGACTACTGACACCATCATGTTCCAAGGAGATTGTTGACAATAAAAATAATTTAGGTTGACAATAAGTTGATAATTAATAGAATATGGCCATGAATCCGAAAGAAAAAATCCTAAAATATTTAGAAGGAAAGGAATCTGTCACTGGTAAAGCCCTGTCCGAATTCCTTGGGATATCCAGACAGGCTGTTAATAAACACCTGAAGGAATTGATAAAGAATGGGAGAGTAGTAAAAGAGGGCGCTACCAAGGGGGTGGTTTACAAATCTTCTGCTGCTAAAAGGGGAGTCCGACCCGTAAGAAGACTTAGGAAAACATATCATCTGTCAGGCCTTGAAGAGCATGAGGTGTTTCGCGAATTGGCATCCCTTCTAAATTTTAAAAGCCTATTAAGCAAGAGTGCTTTGGATATAGTCCGTTATGCATTCACAGAGATCTTGAATAATGCTGTAGAACATTCTAAATCCAGTACGTGCTATATTGATGTGAGTCTTGACCAGTATAGGTTTCATTTTCGCATCAGGGACTTTGGAATAGGAATTTTTCATTCAATCTTTACAAAATTCAGCCTCCCTGATGAGAATGCAGCTGTCGGAGATCTCATCAAAGGGAAAACAACCACCATGAGGGAAAAACATACTGGAGAAGGGGTTTTTTTTACTTCAAAATCAGCTGACATTGTTTCATTCAGGTCTCATAAAATAAATCTTATTTTTGATAATCTAAAAAGAGATGTCTTTGTTGAAGAAAGGAAATCCATAAAAGGCACAGGAGTGGATTTCAGTATCAGCAGGCGTTCAAGAAAAAGGCTTGATAAGGTTTTTGCACAGTTTGCTCCAGAAGAATTTGAGTATAAATTTGAGAAGACCTTTGTTTTGGTAAAACTTTTTCAAAAAGATTATGTTTCACGATCAGAAGCTAAAAGACTGCTTTCCGGGCTCGATAAATTTAGAGAAATAATATTGGATTTTAAAGGTGTCAAATCCATTGGGCAGGGATTTGCCGATGAATTATTTAGAGTCTTCATGAATGCACACCCTGATATAACTATAAAGGCGGAAAACCTCAGTCCTTCCTTGAAACCAGTTATTGATCATGTGGTTGACAATAAGATTAACTAAAGGTTGACAATAAGCTGACAATGATGGGCGGTATAAACGGCGGATGGGAACAGACTAAGTTTTATGGGGCACAGATGCCTGTCTATAATAACGTTATGGATATTCTTTTGTATAGCTAAGAAGGATAAAGAGGTGGTATAGATAGCCTTTATGGTGCGTACTATTGAAGATATCAAGGCCTTTGCCATGGATGCCTTTAAAGGCGCACAAGGCAGTCACAACTGGGAACATACCTTGAGGGTTTTCACCCTGTGTATGCATATAGGAGAGAAGGAGGGTGCAGACTTAGAGGTCTTAAAGATTGCGTGCCTTCTTCATGATGTGGCAAGGTCTTATCAGGACGAATCAAAAGGCAAGATCTGTCATGCCCAAAAGGGTGCTGAAATAGCCGGCGATCTGTTGGAGAAGTATCCTATTTCCGATGAGCAAAAGGCCAATATTATCCACTGTATCAGGGCGCATAGATTCAGGGGGAACCACAAGCCGGAGACCATAGAGGCAAAGGTCTTATTTGATGCCGATAAATTAGATGCCATCGGTGCGGTAGGTATAGCAAGGGCCTTTTTATTTGCCGGCGAGGTGGGGGCCAAACTCCACAATTCTCACGTGAACATTGAGGATACCAAGCCATATACTAAAGAAGATACAGGCTACAGGGAATTTAAGCTAAAGCTATCCAGGATCAGAGACCGAATGCTTACTGAAGAAGGACGCCGCATGGCTGAAGAGCGCCATGCATTTATGGAAAGATTTTTCCAAAGGTTTTTAGAAGAGCATGAGGGGTGTAAATAATAGAATTTATATGAAAACAGGGGTCGGGGATCAGAGGCCATGGATCAGTTTTCGGGGATGGATATTCTCTCATCCCGGGCATGGTTTCATCTTTGGTTGTGTTTACCACGCTGGCATGGGGGTTTATATGAAAATAGCTATCAGCTCTCAGCGATCGGCATTCAGCTTAAAGAAAGAGATGAGATAATTTAATCATTTACGTAAGGAGGGATAGAGGGGTTCTTGAGCGATACAGACAAGCGAGAGAACCCTCATCCCGAAAATATTTTCATACTTCGTTGTGAGTGCAGCTCATGCGCGTTTATATGAAAACAGTGAACAGTAAATAGTGAATAGACTTGGCACTTCGCAGTGAATCATGAGTAATCTTGAAGTAATCGAGAGGCAAGAAAAAGTTTTAGCTTCACTTTTTACCACTAGATTTAGGTATTTAATAAGATAAAGAAAGATAACGAAGGGACATACGTTCTAACATTTTACCGTTCAGCATATGATTATTGCTGGAGTGCTTGGTTTATAAGCCCTTGACCTTGGAAGGTGAGTTTGGTAATTGATCATGACCTTGAAGCAAGGATTAAAAGGCTATTTGGGATTATAAGGGAATACAGTTACAGTATGTATCAAAAACTTTATTGAGCAGGTAGAGCTATGTCCTTATTTACAGAGAAATCTATATCTTTCACCAAGATGTCCGGGCATGGTAACGATTTTATTGTTATTGACAATAGTCAGGGAGACCGCACCATGGAGTGGAAGAAGTGCGCACAGAAGTGGTGCAGGCGGCGTACAGGGGTAGGCGCAGACGGCCTGCTCTTGATTGAACAGAGTGATATCGCAGATTTCAATCTCAGGATATTTAATGCAGATGGTTCTGAGGCAGAGATGTGCGGAAATGGCGCAAGGTGTGCTGCTGCATTTGCTTTTGACCGGAAGATTGCTTCTCATCAAATGAGATTTGGAACCGTGGCAGGGATCATAAAGGCCAGCGTAGATGGCATTGATGTCTCCATTAAGATGACCGATCCGGGTCAGGTAAGAGAAGATATCAAATTAAATATTGAAGGAAAAGATTTGAGTGTTTGCTCTATTAATACAGGGGTTCCACACACGATATTGTTTACAGATGATATAGAGCATATTCCAGTAGGGGGAATAGGGCAGAAAGTGAGGTTTCACCAAGAATTTGAGCCAGAGGGCACCAATGTTGACTTTGTGGAGATCATTGGCCCTGGAAAGATTCGCGTACGCACCTATGAACGTGGGGTTGAGGCAGAAACACTGGCATGTGGGACAGGTGCTGCAGCCTCGGTTATAGTGTGCGCCATGTGCAAAGATATTGGGGATCCTCCCATAGATGTTGTTATGCCGGGCGGCACGCTTATAGTTGACTTTCAAAGGCAAGGGGACAGGTTCAGGGATGTGTGGCTAAAAGGAAAGGTTGACTGGGTTTATAGAGGTGAGATTATTGAGGAGCGCTAATGAAAGACAGTGTAGAAAAATTTGATTTCAAAGCCACGCGGATCAGAAAGTTACCGCCATATCTATTTGCTGAGATCGACAGGATGAAAGAAGAGGCAATAGCCGGTGGCATCGATGTGATCGATCTGGGGGTTGGAGATCCTGATTTAACCCCGCCGAAGGCAGTAATTGAAACCCTTATTCATAGCGCCCAGGACAATGATGCCCACCATTACGCATCTTACACTGGGTTGCCTCGGCTCAGGCAGGCATTTGCAGGGTGGTTTGAAACACGATTTGGCATAAAGGTGGATCCGGATGAAGAGGTACTACCCTTATTAGGCTCAAAGGAAGGCATTGGGCATATCTTTTTGGCTATTACCGACCCGGGAGACGAGATACTTGTCCCCGACCCTGGCTATCCAGTGTATACCGCAGGGGCAATCCTGGCCGGGGCAATCCCTAAATACTTTCCTTTAAGGATGGGAAATGGATTTCTTCCGGATATTGATGAATTAAGAAGCTTAATATCTTCTCATACAAAGATGCTGTGGCTTAACTATCCATCTAATCCCACCACAGCGCTTGCCACCATGGATATCTTTGAAGAGATTGTAAATCTTGCAAATGATCATGGCATATTGGTATGCCACGATGCAGCGTATTCAGAGATTGTCTTTGATGGCAAAAAGGCGATAAGCCTTCTTCAAGCCCCAGGCGCCATAGATATTGGGATAGAGTTCCATTCTTTTTCTAAGACCTTTTGCATGCCTGGGTGGCGGGTCGGCTTTGCTGTAGGAAATGCAAAGGCCATTTCATGCCTTGCAAAGGTGAAGACAAATCTTGACTCAGGCATATTCTTGCCAGTGCAAGATGCTGCAATCACTGCCCTTTTGGAATGCGAGGGGGATACAAAAAAGCGATGTAGAGTATTTGAAAATAGGTGTAACAAGTTTGTTTCCGGGCTCAAAGAAATAGGGTGGGATGTTCCTTTGCCCCCTGCTACATTCTATATATGGGCTCCTATCCCAGGTGGTTATGATTCGATGGGATTTGCTGCTCACCTTTTAAAAAAAGCCGGCATTGTTTGCACACCAGGGATTGGCTTTGGGAAACATGGGGAAGGTTTTGTAAGGATGAGCCTTACAATGCCGGAAGACAGGTTGGATATGGCCCTCGAGCGTATTAAAGATATGCAGATTATTTAGGCATAAAGAAGGGAAATTTTGTGCATTATCACAAAGACATTCCCCTTGGTCCTATGGATCACCCCCGCGAGTCCTGTGGTCTATTCGGGATATTCGGGGACCCTAAGGCTGCTGAAAAGACCTATCTAGGTCTATATGCACTTCAACACCGGGGACAGGAAAGTGCAGGGATTGCTGCATCAAATGGGAAGGAGATATCCCTTTATAAGGGAATGGGTTTGGTATGGTCTGTATTCTCAGAGCCGGATATAATGCCTGGATTGGCCGGTTCCTCAGCAATTGGTCACAACCGATATTCCACCACAGGCATATCTGAACCATCAAATGCGCAGCCTATGCTCATACAGTTCAGGGATGGCCAACTTGCCGCAGCCCATAATGGGAATCTGGTAAACTCTCTTGAGCTTCGCAGATCGATGGAGAATACAGGCTCAATCTTTCAGACTACATCGGATAGCGAGATCATACTCCATCTAATCGCGAGGTCAAAAAAGACCCCAATGGCAGAGATGTTGATGGATGCATTATCTAAGATTGATGGGGCATACTCTCTTCTCTTTCTCACCTCGTCTAAGTTAATTGCAGCGCGCGATCCATATGGCTTCAGACCACTGTGTCTTGGGAAATTAGGTGAGGCAACTATTGTGGCATCAGAGAGCTGTGCCCTCGATATTGTAGGCGCCGATTATATCCGCAGTATTGAACCAGGGGAGGTCATGATTATTGACGATAGTGGTCTTACATCCATGATGCTGCCTCCCGCATCGCAAAAGGCATCTTGCATCTTCGAATACATCTATTTCTCCAGGCCTGATAGTATGATATTTGGTGAAAAGGTTGATAAAGTCAGAAGGAAATTTGGTAAAAGACTCGCAGAAGAAGCGCCTTGCTTAGCAGATATCGTGATTGCAGTGCCTGATTCCGCTAATACTGCTGCTTTGGGCTATGCCCGGGCATCCGGCATGCGTTTCGAGATAGGTCTCATACGCAACCATTATGTAGGCCGTACATTTATCGCCCCTCATCAAGACAAGAGGGATTTGGATGTAAAGGTGAAGTTTAATCCTGTTACTGGAGTGTTGAAGGGTAAAAGGGTTGTAGTGGTAGAAGACTCTATCGTACGTGGCACCACGCTGAGGCAGTTAATTCACTTAATTAGGAGTGCTGGTGCAGCCCAGATCCATGTGCGAGTGAGTTCTCCCCCTATTAAATTTCCCTGTTTTTATGGGATTGACATATCGAAGAGAGGAGAACTCATTGCTGCGTCTCATTCTGTGGAGGAAATTCGCAGGTATATAGAGGCGGATTCCCTGGCATATCTGTCAGTAGAAGGTATGCTGAATGCCGTCTCAGAAAAAAGTTGCAAGTGTACAGCATGCTTTACAGGGAATTATCCTACAGCTGTCCCCAAAGAATTTAGTAAAGAGCAGTTTTCTGCTACAAGGAGTGATATTAAATGGGAATAAAAGCACTCCTCGCACTGGAAGATGGCAGGATATTCGAGGGCATAAGCTTTGGCGTGCATGGAGAGTGTACTGGCGAGGTGATTTTCAATACATCTATGACAGGCTATCAGGAAGTGCTTACGGATCCGTCTTATAAGGGCCAGATCGTGACACTGACATATCCCCTTATTGGCAATTATGGAATTAATGATGAGGACTCGGAGTCGCGCGCTACGTGGCTTGAGGGTTTTGTGGTGAGAGAGGTGAGTGATATAGCCAGTAACTGGAGGTCAGATAAAGATCTTGATTCCTTTGTGAGGGAACACAATGTAATTGGCATACAGGGGATAGACACCAGGTCTCTTACCAAACACATAAGGACTGCAGGCGCTATGAGGGCCGTTATATCAACTGTAGATCTAGATACGAGGTCTCTGGTGGAGAAGGCCAAGGCCTCTCCTTCTTTGATAGGAAGGGATTTGGTAAAAAACAGTCACATGTGATAAATCATATGAGTTGCCTTACAAAGATGGCACAAAAATTGTGGTTTTGGACTTCGGGGTGAAATATAGCATATTGCATGGGCTCCACAATGCAGGATGCAATGTCACAGTAATGCCTGCTTTTGCATCGGCCGATGAGATCATGGCCTTGCGCCCCCAAGGGATTCTGTTATCTAACGGACCAGGGGACCCTGCCGCTGTAGGATATGCAATAGGAACCATACGCTCCCTTCTGGATATAGGCACCATACCTGTATTCGGGATATGTCTGGGACATCAGCTCCTTGGTTTGGCGTTCGGTGGCAAGACCTATAAATTGAAATTTGGTCATCACGGGGCAAACCATCCAGTAAAGGTCTTAGATACAGGCAAGATCGATATCACAGTGCAGAAGCATGGGTTTTGTGTTGATATAGATTCACTTGATAAAGACGAGGTGGAAGTGACACATGTAAATTTAAATGATAACACCTTAGAAGGTTATAATTATCTACCTCTTATCCATGTCTTATCTATAATCAGTGAGACTGGGTGAAAGATAAAGACAACAAAGATTTTATAAATCTTTTTACCAACATTACAGGGAATGATTATACCAATCCCTGATGGAGCATGGCATTTGCCACTTTAATAAAGCCGGCGATGTTCGCACCTATAACAAGATTGCCAGGACAGCCATATTCCTGCGCAGTCTCAAAGCAATTCTTATGGATATTCACCATGATTTGATGGAGACGCTGATCCACTTCCTCGCTAGGCCAGCTGAGGCGTATCGCATTTTGACTCATCTCTAGACCTGATACGGCAACTCCTCCAGCATTGGCGGCCTTGCCAGGGGCATAGAGAATCTTCTTGGCGAGAAACTGTTCAATCCCATCAGGTGAGGTTGGCATGTTTGCACCCTCGCAGACCAGAAAGCAGCCATTATCCAATAAGGTCTTGGCATCATTAGCACTGATTTCATTCTGGGTCGCGCAGGGGAATGCGCAGTCACACTTAATCCCCCAGGGGCGTTTACCCTCATAATATTCCACCCCAAACTTTTCAGCATACTCCCTGATACGGCCCCTGCGCACATTCTTAAGCTCCAGAACCCACGCATGCTTCTCCTCGTTGATACCGTCCTTGTCGTAGATTGTCCCATTCGAGTCAGAAAGCGATACGATCCTGGCGCCAAGTTGGTTAAGCTTTTGAACAGCATATTGGGCTACATTACCAGACCCGGAAACCGTGCAGACCTTGCCCTCCAGGGACTCACCACGCGTCTTGAGCATCTCCTGGGCAAAGTAGACGGCTCCATACCCCGTAGCCTCCGGGCGGATCAGAGAGCCACCATAACAGATATCCTTGCCTGTCATGACGGAGGCAAACTCATTTTTTAGTCTCTTATACTGACCAAAAAGGAAACCGATTTCACGGGCCCCCACGCCAATATCACCAGCAGGAACATCCGTATTGGGTCCAATGTGACGGAAGAGCTCAGTCATAAAGGATTGGCAAAAACGCATCACCTCATTCTCGGACTTCCCCTTTGGGTCGAAATCAGATCCACCCTTGCCACCACCCATAGGCAGTGTAGTAAGAGAATTTTTAAATACCTGTTCAAAACCGAGAAATTTGAGGATGTCAAGATTTACGCTAGGGTGGAAACGAAGTCCCCCTTTGTAAGGGCCGATAGCGCTATTGAACTCTATGCGAAACCCTCGATTGATATGGATTTCCCCGCGATCGCCCTGCCAGGGAACCCGGAAGATGATCTGTCTCTCGGGTTCTACAATTCTCTCGAGTATCTTGGCGTTTTTATATTTCTTGTTGTGTTCGAGGACAGGCTCGAGTGATTCTAGCACCTCGGTTGCAGACTGGAGAAATGCTGGCTCATTAGGATTTCGCTTTTTTAGACCTTCCAAAACTTGTTGAACAATCGGCATATTAACCTCCTTATATTAGTTTTTTGATATATACAATTCACTTTCTTAATCTTTATCTTTAACCAAATTCAAACCTCAAACCCTCTGCATACATGGGAGAATCTCTTAAGATCTTGATACTCCATCACCGTGGCCATGGCGAGGTTGTCTGCCTCAATCCCTGCCTCCTGCGCACAGGCCACAGGATTTAGTCCTCCAATAAGGATCGCCCCTATCTTGTTCACATCCACAGGGACCCCACATATTGATTCACTCATTTCCCCAATAGAAAGCACACCTCTTATTCCAACCTTATCTAGATTTGCTATCATTTCCTCAGCAAGCCTCCGGCATATACCAGGAAGCTCCCTGAAGTTGGCGAGAATCTTACCCTCACCTTTTCTTGCCACTTTACGCACTGTGGTCATCTTTGCCCGGATAAAGGCCTCTGAAGGGTCAAGAGAAGAACCCGAATAATGAATAAGTTCAACAAAGCGCAGGGGCTTGTCCCCCTTTATCTGAAGGATACCTCCAAACCTGGAGTCCACTGGAATTCCACTCTTCAGAAAGACACCGTTGGCCACTATGCTACAAACCGTTGCAATGCCCAGATGACCTTTGGGGACAATGATCTCGCCCAACCGCTTTCCCTCTTCGGCAATAGCTACAAGTTCACTAACAGCAATCCCCGCCTTAAAGACAGGCTTCATTGCAGTAAGGGCATCCCTGAATCTCTTTTTGGGAAAGAAGGAAACATTGACAGGGATTAGGCCTTGCCCTTGCTTTGGATCAAAGGTAGTCCTATAAGCCAAGGTCTCAATCCTGGAGATGGCAAAACCCACCTTGTCATGAACCCTGGCATTCCGGAGCTCTTCAACACCCAGTTTAGTGATTACCCTTCCATCTCGCCTTCCTACTAACCTGGTAAGCCCTCTCTCATCCATAAACTGGAGATGATACCGCACAGCCCTCTCGCTCAATGTTACACCACAGTCCTCCATGTGCCTTGCAATTAATCGAGCCCCGACAGGCTTCTGAGCCTGATTCAAGGTCTGTAAGATCACAATGCTCTTTTTTTCTATCTCCCTGTGGTTAAACATCATCTCCATCTCTATGGTAAAGGGTTATAGGCAACCTATTGCCGTTACTTCATAATATCAAAATTTTTATTTGTCAATTAAAAATTTCTTATAGGTGCTTGTTGTACTGTGTTTTAGGTGGTATGAATAATATATTGGTACCTGGTACAGGATTTGGTTTAAGGGTATGGTTATAAAAAAAAGATATTACCCTGTTTTATGAGGTAAAGGTATACAAAGAGATATAAAAATTTTAGAGGAGATTGAGACATGACAAAGATGGATGAAGAATATGTACTAAAGCAGGTAAAGGACCACGATGTAAGCTTTATCCATTTCTGGTTTACTGATGTGCTTGGCAGGCTTAAGAGCTTCAACATTACTGCATCAGAGCTTGAAGTGGGTCTGAGGGAGGGCATAGGTTTTGATGGGTCTTCTATCGAAGGTTTCGCCCGTATCCATGAGAGTGACATGATTGCAAAGCCTGATCCATCTACTTTCCAGCTCATACCCTGGAGGCCAAAAGATCGTCCTGTAGCGCGTATGATCTGCGATATACTCAATCCCGATGGGACTCCTTATGATGGCGATCCACGCTATGCCTTAAAACGAATACTCAAGAAGTTATCAAAAATGGGATATACGTGTTACTTGGGGCCTGAGCTTGAATACTTTTACTTTGCTGATGAGAGTTCAGCCCAGATCCTTGATAAGGGTGGATACTTTGATGGGTTGCCTGTGGACAGGGGCCTTGACATCAAGAGAGATACCATATTTGCTCTTCAGAAGATGGGTATTCAGGTAGAATATACACATCATGAAGTAGCCCCGTCACAGCATGAGATAGACCTTCGCTTTCAGGAGGCCTTGAATATGGCAGATGCCGTAATGACATACCGCACTGCAGTTAAAGAGATTGCCAGACAGCATGGTGTATATGCCACCTTTATGCCAAAGCCCATTACTGGTGTAAACGGCAGTGGCATGCATGTGCATCAGTCTCTGTTCAAAGGGGATGA
>JAYEFR010000272.1:0-17574 GCA_034716155.1 Thermodesulfobacteriota bacterium | reverse complement strand
GGATTATGAGTTACATCGGTGAAGATCTGTTTCATTTTCAGGCTTCCCTTATACAGTCAGGCACATCTTTAGAGGAGTTTATAAGGGAGAATTATATACACAGATGGACAGGCGATACCTTATCTGCCGCCCTTTCCATACGCACTACCCTGGTTGTTGCCATACACAATTTTTTGGCAGATGAGGGCCTGGTTAATATGGAAAGGGTACAATTAAGTCCTCTGACTGACCCACTGGCACATGATGTGGAGCATGTTTCTACCATCCATTATAAAGGCATCCCCTATGTGACTACCCATTCGATGATCTATTCTAAATTCATGGCATGTTCCAACCCGCGAATCAAGGGGGTATTTGTAGATTCTCCCAATCTCAGGTTAGAGATAGAGAGCCCCTTGAGGGAGCAGAGGGGCAAGTATCTTATTGATTTTTCCCAGATCGATGTTGAGTTAAGGCGAGAGAGAGGTATTAGCTTTGAGGAATATAAAAATGATACTGAAAGGGTGAAAAAGATTCTTAAAGAGGACATGGAGAAGGCCATTGATTTTTTTGAGCGCATGATTATTGCTGCAACAAAAGAGATTGCAGAAAAGAGAGATGACGAACTCAAGGCATTAGGCGTAGTCGTGGATGTTCCTGAACAGCCGTTTCCCAGGGTCAGGCATGATGAGGCAGTTAAAAGGTTCGGGAGGAGAGATCTTGATGCCAAGATAGGCGATACCATCTCTTCTCAATTCTTCTGGATTACAGGTATAAAGAGGGAAAATTATGACCTGATATATCCCTATATAAGAGCAGATGGTACCAAGATGGCCCTATCAGAAGTTACTTCAGATATGGTCTATAATTATGACATCTGTGCCAAATCACAATTGAGGGATACAGGTAAAAATATGCCTGCACTTGAGATCCTTTCCGGAGCTGTAAGAGAATGGCTCTATGAGCCCATTATCGAGAGATTGTTCGATAACAAGATCATTCCGGAGAAGCCTGTATTTGAAAATGGCAATCTTGTCAACATAGAGGCGCTAGGTGGTTATGGGCCTTTTCTTACAGCAGTCGCACAAAAGGATAAGGACGGAGGGCCATTTTTCCCTGATACATTTGGCGGGGGCATCGGGGTAGAAAGAACGCTTTATGCTATCCTGCGGGGATCTAAGATAAAGAAAATCGATGACATAACATACTTTGGAAAAAACCCTGATTCATTCCCTGTATTTTTGTTTTAAGTCAGGGTAAAAAGGCGGCCCATACAGGGACACCTTATATGATTTCTCGCACTGGTATGCCTTCCCTTGCAAGGTAGGCCTTTATCCGGCCTACAGTATATTGCTTATAATGTACCATAGAGGCAATCAGCGCTGCATCTGCACCAGTTTTTAGAAATACGTCCTTAAGGTGCTCAGGTACGCCTGCACCACCGGATGCGATTATGGGTATGGATGCGGCGTCTGCTATTATGGATGTAAGGGTAAGTTCATATCCCTGGTTTGTCCCATCTGCATCAATGGAGTTGAGGCATATCTCGCCGGCACCTAACCCCTGGGCCTTTTTTGCCCACTGAACAGCATCTATACCCATAGGTGTCCTGCCCCCATTTATTACGGTTTCATATCCTGAGGGTATCTTAGGAGTCTTTTTTACACTCTTTACATCCATCCCCAATACGATACACTGGCTTCCAAAGAACCTGGCCCCATCGGCGATGAGCCCTGGATTTAGGACAGCAGCGGAATTTATACTTATCTTTTCCGCCCCTGCATTTAGCACATTATACATATCATCCAGTGATCTAATCCCGCCTCCTACAGAGAATGGGATGAATATATTTTTTGCGACATTTTTTACTACATCTATAATGATATCCCTCTTGTCAGATGAGGCGGTAATATCATAGAAGACAAGCTCATCCACCCCTTGCTCGTAATACTGCTTAGCCATAGCCGCAGGGTCGCCTATATCAATATTATCTTTAAACTTGATACCCTTGGTGGTCTTGCCTCCTCTCACATCCAGGCAGATGATGATCCTTTTACTTAACATAGCCATCCCACTTGCTAAAATTTTTTAACATCTGGAGACCATATCTTCCGCTTTTTTCCGGGTGGAATTGTGTGGCAACGATATTTCCTTTCCCTATGATTGAGGCAAATGTAACCCCATAATGGGTTGTTGCTATTGTGTCCTCCTCTCTTTTTGGGTCAGGATAAAATGAATGTACAAAATAGAACTGTGCCCTTGGGTCTATGCCGGAAAGGATAGGGTGGGGGCGAGTAATAGAGATATTATTCCATCCCATATGCGGGATCTTGATGCCACCATCTGGAAACCTCTTTGAAATACCGGGTATTATCTCAAGGCATGCCATGTCATTCTCCTCACTTTTATCTAAGATGATCTGAGTACCAAGACATATCCCGAGAAAGGGTATATTTTTGTCTACTACATCATAGAGGATCTTATCAAGGTGCTTAGATCTTATGAACTCCATGGCCTTGCCTGCCGCACCTACCCCGGGGAATATTACCTTCTTGGATGATATGATCTCTTCAGGGTTATTGGTAATCCTGCATGGTATACCAAGGTGTTTTAGCGCCCTTTCTACTGATGTAAGGTTTCCAGCCTTGTAATTAATTATTGAGATCATATTTGGTCACCGCTTTGTTTAATAGTGAAAAGGATAAGATTAGTCAATTAAAAGTAAACAGTGAACAGTGTTATTTATATGAAAAAGATATTTATATAGTTTTGTTGGTTTTATCCGGCTTATAGCTTATCCCAAGTCCATGAATACGCTATGTGTCACATTCAGTATGACATCTCCTGTCTCGCGATCGAGTATGGAGATCATACCATGCTCCATTCCAGCGGAGGCACTAAGTTTCTTTAAGATCTGCCCAAGCTGTTCCCTAAATTCGAGTGGCGTTGCCAGTATTCCTGCAATTACATGCAATACGGTCAAATTATGGTAGTCAAAATGAATTATATCCCCCTGTATTTAAAGCCGGCTCTGATGAATTCCCGGAATAGTGGCTGAGCATGCATAGGTTTTGACTTAAATTCCGGATGGAACTGGCAGCCAAGAAACCATGGGTGGTTCGTTAGTTCAATGATCTCAACAAGGGATGATTCTGGATTGCGACCGCTGATAACAAGCCCTTGATCAACAAGCATTTCTTCATAATCGCTATTGAACTCGTAACGGTGTCTGTGCCTTTCAGATATCTCCTTTGAATTATATGCCCTCATGGCAAAGGTATCAGGTATGAGTTTGCATCTGTATGCCCCGAGCCTCATGGTGCCGCCCTTTCTTGTAATACCCATCTGCTCAGGGAGGAGATCTATAATGGGCCATGGGGTATTGGGGTTAAACTCTGTGCTGTTAGCCCCTTGTTTGTCACATACATTTCTTGCAAACTCAATCACAGCAAGCTGCATTCCCAGGCAGATTCCAAAGAAGGGAATCTTATTCTCCCTGGCATATTGGGCAGCAAGGATCTTGCCCTCTATGCCGCGCTCGCCAAATCCCCCGGGAATGAGTATACCGTGTATATTTTCGAAATGGCTGTCTATATTAGCATCACCGACAAGACTGTCAGCTTCCACATATATTCGATTAATCCGAACGTTGTTGGCAATTCCCGCATGTTCAAGCGCCTCATTGAGACTCTTATAGGACTCGGTGAGCTTTACATATTTGCCGACGATAGCGATGTTCACTTCATATTTACGGTTTTTAATAATATCAAGTATATCCTCCCATGCCTTCATCTGGGGCTCTCTGGTCCACATATTGAGATTCTCTATTATCTTATCATCAAGGCCCTCATGGTGAAACTCAAGTGGAACCTGATATATACTGTCCACATCAACGGCATTGATAACCGCATCCTTTTCCACATTGCAGAACAGCGCAATCTTTTCCTTTAATTCAGGGGTCAACTTTTTTTCTGTACGGCAAAGTAAAATCTGAGGTTGTATACCTATCTCCCTGAGCTTCTGAACTGAATGCTGGGTGGGCTTTGTCTTTAACTCGCCCGCTGTGCGGATATATGGCACCAGGGTAAGATGTATATAGAGGACATTATTCTTGCCCATGTCGAAGTTGAATTGCCTTATGGCCTCGAGAAAAGGCAAGGATTCTATATCACCTACCGTGCCCCCGATCTCAACAATGGCAATGTCATAGCCTTCTGAGGCATCTATTATCCGTGACTTTATCTCATCTGTTATATGGGGGATCACCTGGACTGTCTTACCGAGATAATCTCCGTCCCTCTCCTTTTGGATAACTGAGTTGTATACCTGGCCAGTGGTAAAGTTGTTCTTTTCAGAGAGGATAGATGATGTAAACCTTTCATAATGTCCCAAGTCGAGATCCGTTTCAGTACCGTCATCAGTGACAAAGACTTCGCCATGTTGAAATGGGCTCATAGTGCCGGGATCTACATTGATGTAAGGGTCCAGCTTTATGTTTGTTATCTTGAGCCCCCTGGCCTCCATGATGGCGCCAATAGAGGCTGCAGCGAGGCCTTTACCTAGCGAAGAGAGCACCCCTCCTGTTATGAAGATATACTTGGTGCTCTTATTACCGGGCATGATTGAAATCTAACGCATGGGGCATACGGATGTCAAGTGAGTCTTGGCTCAAATCTTTCTTCTTGACAATTACAATGGATGATTAATGAAATTAATCCGTATGCTGTCAGATTAATGGGAGTCATTGCCTCCGGCTTTGTCGGAGGTGATGACATTAAGGCTCTTGAGCGTGCCAAGCACATCCGTGAACCAGAACTGAATAAAGCTCACATCTTCCACTTTCATCTTGGCAAGTACATCTTCTTTTGTCTCACACAATACTTTTCTCTCATGCCCTGCCATATTTCATCTCATATTTTGAATTTCCAAATCACTATCCTCTTAAAAAATTTGGCACATCAGAATCATAGTATTCAAGTTAACCCATAACGTATCACATCAGGAAGATAATCAAACCATTCGTCCGTGTAAGAAATCAAAGCCCTAAGCGGCCTAGCGGCTAAGTGGTTATAATAATATTGCAAACTAAACAAAGATGTGATTAAAAACAAAGCCCGGTTATTCTGTTAGAAAAATGCATGGAGGGAAATCATATGCCATTCAAGGTAATCGTGTGTCGAGATTTCGATCATATGAGTGAAATTGCCGCTCATATAGTAATTGAGGATGTGAAAGACAAACTCAATCAGAAGGATAGATATATCCTGGGTTTGGCCACAGGCAATTCACCAACAGGACTTTATAAACATCTTGCCAAAACAGCGAATGCAGGAGAGTTTAACAGTTCAAAAATCCAGAGCTTTAATCTGGATGAATATGTTGGTCTGCCCGGGGAAAATGCACAGCAACGAGCCCTGCATCCTGAAAGTTACAGCTATTTTATGGTGCAGAAATTTTTTTCACTGCTTAAAAAGAATTTTAAGGAGACAAATGTCCCATGGGGAACGTTAATTGATCAGAAAAAACTGGTGACTGAACTCGAGGCAAACCCTGATGATTGGGAGGAACAGGGCAAGGACAGGGGAAAGGCTATTGTTATTAAACAAGATGCCCGATCCGACTATCTCAGGTGGGTTCGAGAAGAGATCCTGGATGCCTACTGTGAAAAAATCAATAGCAGCGGGGGCATCGATCTGCATGTAGTCGGGGTGGGCGGAAGGGGGCATATTGCCTTTCACGAATCCGGAATACCTTTCAACGGCAACAAGATGCTGCTTGTCAAGCTTGATGAAAATACCATTAATAATGCCGTTGAAGATGGACACTTCCCGGACAAAGAGCATAGTCCTCTTTATGCTATCTCCATGGGGGTTGATCTCGTCTATAAGGCAAAGACCGTCGTTCTTTTGGCCAACGGAGACCGCAAGACAGAACCTATTGCAGATTCTCTCTTAGAAACACCCTCAGATTCAGTGCCCATTTCCTTTTCGCAGAACTACTCCAGAGACGGAGGCAATATGATCTATGTCCTTGACAAGGCCGCCGGCAAGAAAGTTTTGGAAAACGCATCTAAGATAAAGGCTAAGAGGATTGATATTGAGGATATCAGCAGCCAGTCGGCATCCAGGAAGGTTGAAGACCTGGTTTTTTGAGAAACCCGGACACCCAAAGTCTCTGGGCCTGGATAAAAATACGTTTTACCTCCACCTGAAGGAATAAGCATCCAGATTTAATCATCTGTCTTCTGTCGAGGTTTAAGGTCTTCAGGCATTCACATCAGCTCAAATGATGGTAGTTTCTCAAATATTTTGCTGTTTACTTCCTGAACAATATTATCGAGCCAGCTTACACCCTGGTCCCGACAGTCTGGATGCAGCCCCTGGATAAGACTGATATAATCTCCTGCCTTATCGTGTATCTCTTTTGAAACCATCCCAAGGAATGGACCCCTCAAGGCACTGTCCCCTGAGACAGAGCGCAGGGAATGTAGAGATTCTTCTATCTTTTCCCATACATTAAACAACTCTTCTTTTTGGTGGATGAGTTCAGCTGATGCATCTGATTTCATTATCCTTTTGTACTCTTTGGTAGATTCCGGGATCTTTTTTACAATTGCCGCGAGCCCTTTTATCCTCTCATCAATGGCCATATCCAGTTTCTCTAAAGCGCCTTCCAGCAATTCTTTGCCCATTGGATCAGACCCTAAGAACATGGAACGTACAAAATGATACCATTGTTTAAGTGCAATCAGATTTGCAATGTAGGTGATATTATTTATAGTCCTTCTCCGGATTTCCCAGTATACCCCGGGATAGAATGGTCGGATATCATCTCTATAGATTTCCTGGTATATGAGCTTGCCACCCTCAGGGCAGTCACCCCTGAATATGGTACCGGCAGCTATAACCGTGCCGAAACCGATACGCGCCGGACCTACCAGCCCTCCCTGGCCCCCGAGGAATATAGGCCTCTGATTCAGCATTACGCCCCTTGGCACGTCACCTATCAAAGATGGGGTTGCCTTGTCCTGGTTCGGGGTATAGTTGAAGTGGATATAAGAACTGCCGACCTCGCTGTGATCCTTGCGGCTGGTACCTCCTGCCATGAGGCAGTCACAGAAATTAATAAGGCTGCCTAAGGTGACAAAGGGGAAGAGTATGGTCTGCTTAAGGCCAACAGTATGGGCACCACCTGCCTCTTCTTCAAGGATGCAGGCATCACGTACATGTGCGCCAAAGGCCATGTTAGCCTTTTCTAGAAATACTGATTTCTTAAAAAACCCTCCCTTGAGTTCCACATGCGGGCCAACCTGACAGTCCTGTATAGTGGCCGGCCCTTCATGCCCCAGTTTTGCACCATGCATGATAAGGGTTTTACTTCCATAGATCTTGCAACCGGTATAAATCACCACATCATCCGAGGATATCCTATCAAGGTCAACATCTTCTCCGATATCGATGCTGAATGGATTAGGGATCCCAATCCCTTTGTCCATCAGCAATCTCACCTTATCATTGAGCCTGTGTTCCATGCAGTTGCTCCTATGCGTTTCTAAGACATAAGGCTCAAGGCATTTTGCCCTTAAGCCTGATTCACGGCTTTATTGCCCAATCTTTTCAATAATTACATCTGCAATCTTGTTGCAGGAAACCTCGGTATCCTTCTCCGAAGGCCCCTCAACCATTACACGGCACATCTGCTGTGTCCCTGAATAGCGCACAAGGACCCTTCCCTTATTGCCAAGTTTTTTTTCGACCTCCTTGATAGCATTCATGATCTCGGGTATCGTGTTGATATCAGGCTTGGAAGTCACCTCCACATTTATAAGTCTTTGCGGATACACCTTCATTATATCAGATAGTTCGGATAGGGGTTTGTTCTCCTCCTTCATTGCGCTGAGCAGTTGAAGAGCTGAAATGATTCCGTCTCCAGTGGTGTGGTGATCGAGAAAGATTATATGCCCGGAGTCCTCTCCGCCGATAACTGCGCCTTTTGCCAGCATTTCTTCCAGCACATACCTGTCGCCAACCTTGGTTGCTATGGTTTTAACACCAAAATCCTTCAGGGCAAGGCCTAGTCCTATATTGCTCATTACCGTGCTTACCACCATATTTTTCTTGAGCGTTCCCTTTTTTTTCATCACGTAAGCACATATGGCCATTATCTGATCACCAGTCAATACATCTCCCTTCTCGTCCACCGCGATCACTCTGTCTCCGTCCCCATCAAATGCAAAGCCGATATCGGCACGGTTTTTTACCACCTCATGGGCAAGGATCTCCGGGTGCTGGCTTCCGCAGTCCTTATTGATGTTTTTCCCATCAGGTTCATGGAAAAGAGGGACAACATCAGCACCAAGCTCAAAAAAGGCCTCTGGAGCAACCTTGTATGTTGCGCCGTTTGAACAGTCCAAGACGATCTTCATGCCTTCTAACGTGTACTCATCCGGGAAGGAATTCTTCAGGAACACAATGTAGCGTCCCTTGGCATCATCTATCCTGTATGCCTTGCCCATCTCATGGAAAGAAGCATGAAGTTCTGCGAGGTTATCTGAGAATATAAGATCTTCTATCTTGTCTTCCTTTTCATCAGGCAGTTTAAAACCATCCCTGGAGAAGATTTTGATCCCATTATCCTGATAGGGATTGTGGGAGGCTGATATGACAATGCCTGCATCCGCCCGCATGCTCACAGTCAGAAAAGCCGCCCCTGGTGTTGTTATGGGTCCGACAAGAAGGGCATCTCCCCCCATGGAACATATCCCGGAAATCAGGGCGTTCTCAAGCATGTAACCTGAAAGCCTGGTGTCCTTCCCGACCAGTATCCTCGGGGTATGTCCTTTTCTCCTTGTGATATAGGCAATTGCCCTGCCTACCTTCAAGGCCATTTCAGGTGTCATCGGATGAACATTGGCAACCCCCCTGATACCGTCTGTCCCAAATAATTTACCCATAGGTCATTGCCCTCCAATCAGAATTTTGAATTTGCGGCTAAATATCATAAACATATCTTATAGACAACTTCAATCTTTACATTCTATCTCGCAAAGGGCATTACCCTTTATCCTTCTCTCCTTCCCCACTCTTGATACTAGTGTCTCAGTCACATTGACACAGAGGGGTAGTATAGTCCAAAGAGGATTTGGCAACAACCCCGTGAACTCTTGACAAAAAGCATAATTGGGCTAAACATTTATGCCGATTGATTGCTGAAAATGGCGGCTGAACCCAAGCGTTGCATAAAGAGGATAAGGAGGTATGAGATGCCTAATGAAATAAAACCGGATATGTCGTGCGTTCCATATTCAAGGATATGTCTTTACTTAGTATTAACTATACCTTTTTTAATAATACTAATCCTGGTCTTCATATATCTATGGTCTTTTCATTTTGTTTTAGCAATAGTGTTCATCTCTTTTTACATTACGGCAAATCTCTTTCAAGCTTATTGCTGCGCATATCAAGCATGCCCCTACATCGGCAAAATTTGCCCGGCAGTTGCCGGGATTATACCTTCTAGTTTATTTGCCGGAATATTTTATGGGAAAACAATTAAAAGAACAAAGGCAAGATTTAATCTCTTTGCAACCATTGCTTTTTTTTCATTGCTCGGGTTAGCTATCTTCCCGTTATTCTGGATTGCCAAAATAAGCATCAAGATGGCCATCTGTTATCTTATATTCAGCGCCATTTATTATGTTGCTTTCTTTTTAATAATCTGTCCGGTTTGTGCAATAAGAAACACTTGTCCTGGTGGCAGGTTACAGGATATGGTTTTGAGAAAATAATTCAGTTTTGTAAATTATAACAAGGGCATTTAAGGAGAGAAAGGTTTTATGAGCTGGTTGCCGATCTTTATAGCGTTGTTTTCGGGGTTTGTCCTGGGTCTGATCGTTGCCTTTGCCTTGAGGCTATTTCAGAGGGCGACAGCTAAAGAACTTGCTGGCGAGCTGTTTCGTGAGAGTGAGGCAAGGCGTCAGGCCAATATAGATGCTATCATGGAGAATGTGAAGGCAAGTTTTGGAAGTCTGTCGCTTGATGCATTATCAAAGTCCACGGAGGAGTTTTTGAAGCTGGCCAAGTCGCGTTTGGAATCCGAAAGGGAAGTGGGTATCAAGGAGTTAGATGCAAAGAAGGGTCTTATTGACCAGCAATTGCAGCGTATGGCATCTGAATTAGAAAATGTTTCCAAGCTTATGAAGGAACTTGAAAAGGACAGGGTAGAGAAGTTTGGCCAGCTTGCCAGCCAACTTAAGGTAGCGGGTGAGCAGACCACATCTCTTATGCAAACCGCAAATATGCTTCGCGAGGCTCTGGCAAGCACAAAAGCAAGGGGCCAGTGGGGGGAGAGGATGGCGGAGGATGTCTTACGGCTTGCAGGGTTCATTGAGAACGTGAATTATTCAAAGCAGAAAATCATTGAAGGGATTGGATCCAGACCGGATTTTACCTTTATGTTGCCACACGGTCTTAAGGTGAATATGGACGTCAAATTTCCCCTGGATAACTACAGCAGATTTCTTGAAGCCGGCTTAGAATCAGAAAAGGAAAAATACCGCAATGACTTTCTGAGAGATGTCAAGGCCAGGATCAAAGAGGTTACAACCCGTGAATACATAAATCCTGAGCAGAATACTGTTGATTATGTGCTTTTGTTTATCCCCAATGAGCAGATCTACGCATTCATTCATGAGCAGGATAGCTCGATCCTGGATGACGGGATTAAAAACAGGGTGATATTTTGCTCGCCTATAACTCTCTTTGCTGTTTTAGCGGTTATTCGGCAGGCTGTTGATAATTTCGCCTTGGAGCAGACATCGAATGAAATATTATCATTATTGGGTGCATTCAAGAAGCAGTGGGGCGAATTCCTTAAGAAGCTGGAACTACTGGGCAAGCGGATTGGTGACGCACAAAGAGAGTATGAGGCCCTTACGACAACTCGGTTGCGACAGGTCGAAAGGCCTCTGAACAAGATTGAATATCTCAGGACACAACGTGAGTTAGAGATAGCCCCTGATGAAGCGGAATCTCCCCCCGATATCGAAGGCACTGAAAAGGATTGATACCAAGTTGCATTCAATCAAGTGCTTATCGAGATTGTCATTGCGAGCTTTAGCGAAGACAAAATATGGGACCCACACGAAGTGTGGGGGCTTAAGCGAAGTGAAAAATCTCTAAATTTTTTGTAATTAATGGGATTGCCACGTCGGCCTGCGGCCTCCTCGCAATGACATGCTTAGTTACTTTATATGAAAATAGGGGGCGGTGATCAGGGGTCGGTTTTCAGGGATGGATGCTTTTCTCATCCCGAGAAGGGTTTGTTGGTTAAACTTGGTAATTCGTAGAGAATTCTGAGTAATCTTGAGGTAATCGAGAGGCAAAAAAAGTTTTAGCTTCACGATTACCTCAAGATTTAGATATAGTTAGAGAGAAGATAGCATATATTTTCATCCTTAGTTGTAGCCGGTAGGCCATGAGGGTTTATTATATGAAAATAGGCACAAAGCTTTGTAGGGGCCTTTTGCCCTCATCGGCCTGCTTAAGGGGAAATATGCCCTACATTGTGATACGTTCATTTCCATCCTTCGTTATGAGTGCGAAGCGCTCATGTGCGTTTTTTACAAAAGCATCAAATTTAAGAAAAGTATTTGACAAGGATAAAAATAGGGATTATATATCCTATATGAAATTGAGAAGCAATCGCAATAAGGGCGAAAAATGAGACAGGAAGAGGATGAGTTCGGAAATTATCTAAAAAAACAAGGCTTGAAATTTACCCCTGAGAGGGCAGTAGTCTTAGAGAAGGTACTTTCATTTAAAAAACACTTTAATGCGGATGATCTTTATGAAAGGATACATAAATATAACAAAAAAATTTCCCGTGCTACTGTTTACAGAGTCATACCTTTATTTGTTGAAAGTGGTTTGATTATTGAGACGCTGCGGTGTCAGGGCAGGGTGAGTTATGAGCGTGTTATTGGATTTGAGCATCACGATCATATGGTTTGTCTGGGGTGCGGTAAGATCATTGAATTTAAGGATGACAGATTGGAAGAGATACAGGCTCAGGTCTGTAAAAAATATGAGTTTAAACAAGTGGAACATAGGCTAGGTATAAGAGGGTATTGCAAAGAATGTGTGGCAAAAGGGCTTGACAAAGGGTAAATTTTTTTGGGGCATAATTAAGAATGAGTATCAATCACAATTAGGAGGAACCCGTGAATACTGTAGTGAGTAAAGTTACTAAATGCTTAGCAATCAATGGTAGGAACCCCAGAGCGAGCTCTGAACTCTTATCCGCAGCAAGAAATTGGGGAATTAAACCTAAGCCTTCTTGTCTGCCGACTTGTCCTGGCGTAGCTGGAAGCGAAGAAGGAAGCGGACGTAAAGGCGGATTAAATCAGATCCTGCCGGAATTTGCCGGAATAGAGCATCTAGGGGAGGTCTCTTGATGATTTTAACTACCCTAAAATCCGGAGAACTAGCAAGGATTGTGGCTATAGAAGGGGGGCAAGGCCTCAGACAAAAATTATTGCTCCGCGGAATATCTGAAGGAAGTATTGTTAGGATGGTATCTTCTAATCGTGGTCCAGTGGTTCTTGAGATTAATGGTAGCACGATTGCCGTTGGTAGAGGGATGGCAAAAAGAATTATAGTACAAAAATAAGATGAAAGGAGGTGCTAGGTGCAAAAAAGATTAGATGAAATGGCCTATGAAGAAGAGGGGGTAGTAGCCAAGGTTCAGGAGAGAGCTAGAACACGAGTTGCAGGCATGGGTGTTAGGGTTGGCAAAAAGATAAAAATGCTAACCAAAGAACCGCTAAAAGGGCCTGTCGTAGTTGTTGTTGACGAAGCCGATATCTCATTAGGGGTAGGCATCGCGGATAAAATCATTGTGGAGGTAGATGGATGAAGATCTTACTAATGGGTCACCCAAATGTTGGCAAGAGTGTATTTTTTAACAGGTTGACCGGTGCAAATATCATTGAATCAAATTATCCAGGGACAACCGTTGACTTTACAAAGGGTTATATGCGCTTAGAGGGTAAAGACATTGAGATCATCGATGTGCCGGGGACATTTGCTTTGGAACCAAAGGATAAGGCCGAGGAGGTTGCAGTAAGAATGCTGCATGAAAGCAAAGGGTCAAAGGTGATGTGCGTTATTGACGCCTCCAAGGTAGAGCGCGGTCTTTATCTGGCATTGGAGATCATTGAGCAAGGATTTCCTGTAGTCATTGCACTTAATATGTGGGATGTGGCGATAGATAAAAACATCGATATTGATGCCAAAAAGTTAGAGCAAATCCTTGGGATACCAGTAGTATCAACAGTTGCAATAAGCGGTGAAGGTATCTCTACACTAGCCTCTAGATTGAAAGATGCAACACCAGTTAAGGTGGAAGATATTGTTGAGAGGACGGAAGGGATAAAACATAAAGCTAACACACCAGATGAACGTTGGGCATTAATTGAGGGGATATCAAAAAAAATTGTAACATTTGGGGAATACCAACACACGCTAAAAGATGCAATCGGAGATTTCACAGTGAAACCTGCAACAGGTATACCTTTTGCTATCGCTGTATTGTACGGGTTTTGGAGTATATTTGGTTCGTTTGCAGGATTCTTTACAGATGGCTTTTTGGTCAAAATATTTGATGAACACTGGCTGCCATGGTTACAGGCAGTCTTCCCTGGAGGGCTGGGAAACTGGTTCTATGCCTTGGTAGTAGATGTAGGACACCTCGAAAACGGTGTGCTTGCAGCATCGGATAACTGTTTTGAATCATTTGGTGCACTGAGCTCAGGGCTATTTGTCCCTATGGGCGTGGTTTTACCAGCGATATTTATCTTTTATCTCATGCTTGCCCTGTTGGAAGATATAGGATACATGCCAAGACTTGCAGTGCTTATTGATACCGTCTTGCACAAGATTGGTCTTCATGGATACGCCATTGTACCGTCGATCCTTGCCCTTGGGTGTAATGTACCGGCTGTTGGTGCAACAAGAATTCTAGAGACAAAGAAGCAACGATTTATGATGATGACTCTACTCGCTGTATTTATCCCATGCGGCGCCCAGATCGGGATTATGCAGGATGTGATTCCAGGGTCTATAGGATTTGTTATGCTCTACCTGATCGCAGGATATTTCATATTTGGTTACATATTGAACAAGATTGTCCCAGGTAAGACTCCAGAGATACTTATGGATGTACCCCCATACCAAAGACCCATGTCCCGTAATATTAGCAGGAAGGTATGGATGAGGACAAGTGGGTTTTTAAAGGTGGCTGTTCCACTTGTAATTTTTGGTAGTTTACTAGTAAATATCCTGTATCTGGCAGGAACCATAGATTGGCTGGGTAATATTTTAGCACCCATGTTTGAGGGGTGGTTTGGTGTGCCCAGAGAGACCGCAGGTCCTTTGGTGGCTGCGTTTCTGAGAAAAGACCTGGCTGTTGCGCAACTTAGCGCTATCGAGATGACAAAATATCAGATGATAAGCGCAGTGGTGCTGGTCTCAATATATTTCCCCTGTATTGCAACATTTGCAATGATGCTCAGGGAAGGGGGGAAGACATTTCTTGGAAGTTTGGCTGTTCTTTTGGTAGTAGTCTTTACATGGGGCGGCCTACTACATCTACTATGGAAATTAATGGGGGTGGCATAAGATGACAAAACGATCCGGACTAGAAAAAAACAATGATCTTTATTTTATATATTTTTTGATCTTAGGTCTAGCTACTCTGGCCTTTGGCATAACAGATTTAATCGTAACAATAACAGGTAGTGAGTATACCACTGGTGCCCTGGAGATACCTAATGATGGGTTTAGGGGTGGATGGGGCGGACTTATTATACTCTTTGCCGGGATATTCTATTTATCAGGCCTTAAAGATCTTTATGAAATTCACCAATTAGCAAAGGTGGTGATGGGAAGCATCCTGATATGGATAATAGCAGGTACGGATATCTTTGCCATGATTACCGAATCTATACCCGGTGGAGAGGATAGTGGCTGGTTTAATGCAGCCCAGGGGTTTTGGGGAACATATGCCCCTCCATATGCCCCTGCAATATTCTTGCTGCCGTTTTCTCTTGTAGTGATTTTTTGCATCTATAAGTATTATAAAAAAATATGAGATGGAATGATGTCGGAGAAGACAGATAATGAATCAGAAAAGGGTTATCTGAAACTCGATGAGACTACTCCCAATGAATATGGAGAGATCCTGGCTGAATATAAAAGTATGCTTAAGTCAAAGACATTTAGTCTCAAGTCAACAGGTGGGATAACGGGATTAAAAGGGTGGCTGAAAAATGGCTCTCAACAGGAGGAGAAAACAGAATATGGGGGAGATTAGATGCAAAAAGTGTGGGCGACTCCTCATGAAAGGTGAGATCATTGAAGTGGAGATCAAGTGTCCGAAGTGCGGGTATGTTCAAACCTTGCGACTAAAGGATAAACCAAAGAATGAGGTCTCAGAAAATCAAAGGGAAAGGTGCTCTCTCGATCTCAAGGAGGTGTTTTCATAATATTAGATTAGTCCACCTATAGGTGGACTAGAACATAGTTCGAACTTATTTTACAAAGCAATAAGAGCCCTACGAGGGCCAAAAATAAAAAGAGGCTTACGAGGCCCGATTGATGGTATCCGCCATAGACGGAGAAGTCAGTCGGGCTTTTTATTTTAAGATGGACACAGGTTTTAGCATTAGTCGGTAATTGATTGGTTTTAAGAATACAAATAAAAAGAAAATCTGCCATAGGCACCTAACTGGGTTCACCCAGTCAGGCGGAGCCATAGGCTAAATATTAGAGCACATAAGGAGGAGATCTTTGCATAATGCCTATATTGTCATTGCGAGCATAGCGAAGCAATCTCTAACTGCTTGTAATTAATGGGATTGCTTCGTCGTCCACTCCAAGTGGACTCCTCGCAATGACAGGCAAGCAATTGTGCAAAGGTCTCGGAGATAAAAAATTTTACCAAGGGGGATTAGATCTAATGAATATAAGATTAAAGAATCAGGAAGATAGTTCATTGATTGAGAATTTAAAGGTATCCACCATAGGCGAAAGGAATATAGGAGCAGATATGATAGAAGATGAAGATTGGGGTTATGGGCCTAACAAGACCCATATAATGCCCAGTAGTAAGGAGAATGACCTTCACAAAAGAGATCCCTACGGGTGTTCACCAAACAGAAGACATCTATGGGAGATCGAGAATTTTTACCATTGTTCAATTATAGGCACCTGTTTAACGATATTTGAACAGAAAAAGATATTGGCTAAAGAACATATACCTTATAAGAAGTTAACCCTTCCTGAGATACATAGTATTATGGTCTCAAACTGCCAGGAAGAAAATAACCTCTCTCGTCGGCTCAATAACCTCTTAAACCAAAAATATCGTAAGGAGATATTAGACCTTTCAGACTATAGCGAGGAAGAGCTCTTAACCCTTTGGGAGAAGAAGCTTAAGGTTGGAGATATTTGCGGAGTTTATTGGGTAGCTCTATCGCGTAAGGATCTTAGTGGTAAAACACCCTGTAAACTCTTTGGAGACGTGCATATGCTTTCCCATCTAAATGGCGGTGAAACAAGGGAGTATCTAAGAGAGGCTGTTAGCATCAGAGAAAGGAATGGAGCGCTAACCAAAAGATTAGAGCACGAAAAAATTATAAGAAGACAACAAAAGAAGGAATTGGTTACCATGAAGGAAGACCTTATTGAAATGGAAAGAAAATACAATACCACAGGGATAGAAAACAGCGAATTAACTCAAAAGTTAGGAGAAGTTCATTCTACCAAGCGAATCGATGAAATTAAGGCTAAAAACCTTGCCTTAAAAGATCAGTTACAAAAAGGTGAAGATATGTTAAAAAGATACACGAATCTAATTGAATCACTAAAAAAAGAGAAGGAAGAAATGTTCTCAAATCTAGCAAATCTGGAAGAGAGCAACCGCCTCTTAAAAAATGAGGTCTATGATACCCCGCAACAACTTTCCAACATTCACTTTCAATGTGATGAAAGTTGTCCTGCTTTTGATCTTTACGCCAAAAGGATTCTGATTGTGGGTGGAATAACAAGGCTCTCATCCATTTACCGTGATTTAATTGAAGAAAGGGGAGGAGCATTTGATTACCACGATGGTTATATGCGCGGTGGCGAAACTATCCTGGAAGATCAGATTAAGCGTTCTGACTTTGTATTATGTCCAGTCGATGTTAACAGCCACAATGCTTGCCTAACTGTCAAGAAGTTTTGCAAAAAGTCGCGAAGGTCTTATCAGATGCTGTCAAGTTCAAGTCTGACCAGCATCACTCGAGCGCTGATAGGTATAGCAGTGAAGTCTGAAGAACAAAAGACAACAAATAACGTAATAGAAAGGAGAAAAGATGAAAGCATTAGTTGATGCAGGACTTCAGGAAAGAGTTACCATCAAGAGGATCGAAGGAGGGGATGAGATTAAAAGATGTCTCGATGATCTGGATGTCAGAGAGGGCGTTGAAATCAAAGTGTTAGAACAGGCACCAGAACATGAACATCGCGGAGCTATTTCTCTTAAAGTGGATGG
>JAYEFR010000271.1:0-6725 GCA_034716155.1 Thermodesulfobacteriota bacterium | reverse complement strand
GAAGGGCACCCAGCATACGGTTGCGTCTTTAAACATATATGTTGACCTGCCACAAGAATTAAAAGGTACACATATGAGTCGTGTTATCGAGGGGTTAAATAAGCATAAAGAAGAGATACATATAAAAAATTTTAGGGCCATCTTAGAAGAAATCAAACATACACTGGGGGCATCAAGTGCACACCTTGAAATAGAATTCCCGTATTTTATAGAAAAAAAGGCACCAATAACCGGCGCAACAGGCCTTATGGAATATAAATGCAAGCTCATTGGTATGGTGGGAAGGGTCAACGAATTTAAGGTTGGAGTAAATGTTCCTATACAGACTCTATGTCCATGCTCAAAGGAGATAAGCTCATTTGGTGCGCATAACCAAAGGGGCTTGGTCAGTGTCATTGTCGAGTACACTAAATTTTTCTGGATAGAGGATCTGATTGATATAATAGAAGGGTGTGCATCTTCTCAAGTCTACCCTATCTTGAAAAGGCCCGACGAAAAATTTGTTACGGAATATGCATATATGCACCCTATGTTTGTGGAAGATGTAGTGAGGCAGATAGCCACGCAGCTCAACAAAAAATCTGAATTTTCCTGGTACTGTGTGGAAGCGGAAAACTTTGAGAGCATCCATAATCACAATGCGTATGCATACATAGAAAGCGCCAGACATGACAAATAGAGACAAGAGCACGCAGGAAATAAGACTTCCCGTAGGAAAACTCCCCTTGGGGATACTGGAAGGGTGTCTAAAAAAGATACCTATAGGTGATAAAAATGTCCTGGTCGGCCCTCAAATAGGAGAGGATGCAGCTGTTATCGCCTTTGGTGATCAAACACTAATCTTTAAGACTGATCCAATAACATTTGCTACAAACGATATAGCCAAATATCTCATAGCAGTAAATTCCAACGATATCGCCACAATGGGGGGCATACCAAAGTATATGCTTACAACCCTGCTCTTGCCGGAGGCTACTGCAACCAATTATCTGGCCGAGGACATCCTCTCAGGGATAATAGAGGCATGTAATGAGGCAGAAATAACCCTTGTTGGCGGTCATACTGAGATTACCTACGGGATAGACAGGCCAATCACTGTTGGGTTTATGATAGGCATTTGCCCTCAAGGAAAGATTATCAAGACGTCAGGGTCAATGCCAGGCGACCTTATACTCCTCTCAAAAGGCATACCCATAGAGGCCCTTGCTATACTGGCCAAAGAGATGCCTCGCCCCGTCATAGGTGGAAATATAGATGAAAAAATCATCCAAAGGGCAAAAGACCTTATCATTGACCCAGGTATAAGTGTGGTGAAAGAGGCAAGTATTGCCCTTGCTCAAGGGGGGGTCACCTCAATGCATGACCCCACTGAAGGCGGCCTTGCAACAGGGCTTCTTGAGGTGGCAAGGGCGTCAAATTGCGGATTGGAAGTGTATATGGAAAAAATCCCTATACTAGACCTGGCTCACATGATATTGCCTAAATTTGCAATCGACCCTTTAGGGGCAATTGCATCCGGTGCATTAATCGTATGCTGTAAGGAACAAAATGCCGGCAAGATCCTGGATGCATGGAAGGCTGCATCCATATCAGGCGCCATAATAGGCCGTATCACAAAAGGCCCTGATCTTGTACTGTATAGAGAAGGGAAAAGGACGGCCCTACCTACCTTTGAAAGGGATGAAATCGCTAGTCTTTTCTCCTAGTATAGTAGTAAAACACGCATGTGCCAATAAATACCAAAAGCCCGCTTACATAAAAGGTTGTATCAATATCAAAGATATCCATGACAAATCCTGCCAGCAATGGTCCCAGTATCATGCCAAGGCCCATGGCTGCATCAAAGACACCCATTGCCGCCCCCATACCCAAAGACTTGCCATTTTCTACCACCATAACAGATGCCGCTGGAATCGCTATAGCACCTCCTATGCCCATAATGGCTCCTAGAAAGAGGAAGGTCAAAAAACTATTCCCAAAAGGTAGGCTGGCCAGTGCTACAGCACCTATAATAGATCCTATAATCACCAGCCTTATCTCATTTGCAGAAGTAACCATCCTTCCGAAGGGCCTCTGAAAAAGGCCGGTTATAAATATATTTGCAGATATAAGGATTCCTATTTCCGCATTGCTAATCCCCGAGGCCTTGGCCAAGACAGGAATAAATGCCATGAGACCTCCCCGGCCCAGGGCATTTATAGCCCGGAAAAGGAACAGCCCCTTCATGGATGAAGATTTTAGGATTGCCCGAAAAGGCAAGAGACTAAGCCCTGCGCCTGTATCTCTTGAAACAGGCATGGGAGGCAGCATTATTATTGTTAGGACAAGGGCAAATGCTGAAAGTATGGATAATGCATAAAATGCCGCGTTTATCCCCCAGAGGTCTGTAAGAACACCGCCTACGAGCGGCCCTGCCCCCATGCCCAAAAACAGGGCCATATTAAATGACCCCATAAACAGACCCTCTTCCCCTTTTTTTGCTATAATCCCTACATAAGACATAGCAATAGGCAGTATAAAAGCAGAGGCAATGCCATGAATAAATCTAATCAATATAAGGGTTGAAGGGGCTTTCGCCCATACATAGGTAATAGCAATAAGACTATATAGTATAAGCCCAATCAATATAGGGGTCTTCCTATTTGTATGATCCGAAAGCGCGCCGATTATCGGTGTACATATAGTCTTGCTCAGAGAAAAACAAGCAAATATAAGGCCTATCTGTGTAGCTGAAGCACCCATTCCCTGGGCATATATAGGCAATATGGGAAGTACTATACCAACACCAAGCAAGACTATAAAGGTGGTTATTGAAAGGACTATAAGTATATCTCTTGCCATGGAAACTTCACTTTCAAGTGTAAGAAACAATAGGGAAAATGCCTTTGATGGCTTTGTAAAAAGTCCAACTTCTGCGTTGCGTTTAAATCTTTCGTCATTGCGGCGTACGGTAAGTACGCCTCATTCCTCAAGATTTGCGCGCCTTGAATTTGAAGCTTTTTACTTTGCCATCTGATTTTGACTTTTTACAAGTGCATCACCTTTTACTCACCTAAAATCTGTGTTACCAGAGATGTATCTCCTTTTGCATCTAAAAAATGTTTATTCTTAAGTATATTCCCCAAAAAATTCTTATTGGTAAGAATGCCTTCGATAATGGTCTCATCCAGCATCCTGGACATACGATTTATGGCAAAAGTGCGTGTGCTATCAAAAGAAATCAGCTTTGCAAGCAATGGATCATAAAACGAGCTCACCTCACACCCAACAAAGAGATGTGTGTCTGCCCTCACACCCGGGCCACCTGGAAAACGCAATTTCCTGACTACTCCGGTAGTGGGCATAAAATTCTTTGATGGATTCTCGGCATTTATCCTGCACTCTATCGCATGACCTGTAATATCAGGGGGCATAGTATCTATGTGAGCACCTGCTGCCACTAATATCTGCTCTCTTACCATATCTATACCTGTAATCATCTCTGTAACAGGATGTTCTACCTGAAGCCTCCCGTTTATCTCTAGAAAGAAGACGCTACCTCCCTGTTCCATCAAAAACTCTATCGTGCCAAGCCCTTGAAAATTTATAGAGTTCATGATCTTTTTTGACCATGCCCACATATTATCCCTGATATCCTCATCGATGTTAGGTATGGGGGCTTCCTCGATAACCTTTTGATGCCTGCGCTGTATAGAGCACTCCCTATCTCCTAATATCTTAATATGCCCATAACCATCTGAGAGCACCTGAATTTCTAAATGTCTGGGAGATGAAATGTAATGTTCCAAATATACTTCGGATCTGCCAAATGCAGCATTTGCCTCGCTACTCACATTTGCAAACTTGGCAATAAGTTGCTCTTCGTTATATGCAACCTTCATCCCGCGACCCCCACCACCATATAAAGATTTTATTATAACCGGCATGCCCAGAGTCCTTGATACAGAAAGGATGCTGTCCCTATCGGATACCGGACCATAGGAGCCAGGGATGGTCGGGATGTCCAAAGATTTGGCTACCTCCTTTGTCCTGGACTTATTACCTATTGTTTTCAAGACAGTGCTTGGTGGGCCTATAAAGGCAATACCATTTTCCTCACAACGGGAAGCAAGCACAGGGCTTTCTGAAAGAAACCCATAGCCTGGATGGATAGCGTTGGCCTTCCAGTTTATAGCAGCACTCATTACGGCATCTACATTAAGATAGCTCTTTGCCGGCTGAGGCGGGCCTATTCTTACTGTCTTATCAGCCCATTTTAAATATTCCATTGAACTGTCCTGCTCGGAATACACAGCTATTGTCTCAATGCCCATCTCACGAGCAGTCCTTAGAATCCTAAGGGCCACCTCCCCCCTGTCTGCAATCAAAATCCTTTTCATGAAGACCATTTATGATGAGAATACAGTTAAGTCAAGTGTTCCTGTAAACTACGTGGCAAGTCTCCGTCATTATTTGCTGTAACTACAGCATATTGTGATACCAACTTTATTGCTAATTTTTTTGCTTCTCGATTACCTCAAGATTACTCATGTCCCTGTTAGTAGTCAGTTGTCCGTAGTCAGTTGTCCGTTGTAAAACCTCCAGATAGGATGAGACCTTTACACAATAATTTTTATATTCATTGCGAGAAGGTTTTTAGGCCGACGTGGCAATCCCATTGGTTGCAGGCACTTTGAGATTGCTTCGCTAAAGCTCGCAATGACGCGTTTCTAGACTTTTTACAAAATTGTCACTCTTCACTCTTTTATATAAGAGTTATTGACATATGGCATATTTAGGTTTAAAAAGTAAAAAGAATGAGAGTTCATTCATTGAGAGACTCTACTATACTATAAGGTAAGGAGGATATTATGAGTAGCTTATGGGTTGATGAGAGGGATAGCAAGTTTTTGCTGCATGAGGTCTTGAAGATAGGGGAAAATCTCTTAGGGAAGCCGCCATTTGAGGATCATGATGTAGATATGGTAAACATGGTTCTTACCGAGGCAGCCAAGCTTACGGAAAACGAGATCGCGCCGACCTATCCCGACGAGGTTCAGGGGAAGCCTGTGGAGGCAGTATTCAAGGATGGCAAGGTCTATGTACCTGAGGTCTACCACAGGTTGTATAAGCTCTACTGTGAAGGCGGGTGGATGACTACTTCCGAGAGTTATGATGTGGGCGGCCAGGGCCTGCCGAACACGGTGACCGCAGTCTGTTCGGCCATGTTCCTTGCAGGCAACCAGTCATTCCTGATGTATCCCGGGCTTACACATGGCGCAGGCCGGCTCGTTGAGGACTTTTTCCATCATGAATTAAGGGATATGATCCTCGAAAAGATGTATACCGGGCAATGGGCAGGCACCATGTGCTTGACCGAGCCGGGGGCAGGCTCTGATGTGGGGGCTTTAAAGACAACAGCAAAGAAAAATCCTGACGGCACATATTCCATCACAGGAACAAAGTCTTTCATCTCTGCAGGCGACCATGATCTGACAGAAAATATTATTCACCCGGTTCTGGCAAGGATCGAGGGCGATCCTCCAGGGACAAAGGGCATTTCAATCTTTGTTGTCCCCAAGATCAAGGTGAATCCTGACGGTTCTTTAGGCGAACCAAATGATGTGATCACAGGCAATATCGAGAGCAAGATGGGCATCCACGGTAATGCCACCTGTACCCTAAACTTCGGTGAAAACGGCAACTGCATCGGCTATTTGATGGGAGAAGAAAGGCAGGGTATAAAGATCATGTTTCACATGATGAATGAAGAAAGGCAGGGCGTGGGCATGATGGGGGTGGCGCTTTCCACTGCTGCATACCTACATGCCCTTGATTATGCCAAAGAGCGGCTTCAGGGCGCCAATATCGCAAAGATGAGAGATCCAACTGCGCCCCAGGTGCCGATCATTCAGCACCCGGATGTCAGAAGGATGCTGCTCAAGATGAAATCCATCACCGAAGGCATAAGGGCCCTGATCCTCTATTGCTATTATGCAATGGACAAAATACGGGCCGCCACCACTGACGAGGAAAAAGACAAGTGGCAGGGCATGATCGAGGTGCTAACCCCGTTGGTAAAATCTTACTGTACGGATATGGGTATGGTGGTGAACGACATAGCAATAACGACCTATGGTGGTTATGGATTCTGCAAAGAATACCCTGCCGAACAGATGATGAGAGACCAGAAGATCAATACCATCTATGAGGGTACCAATGGTATTCAGGCCCTTGACCTCTTAGGCAGGAAACTCGGCATGAAGAAGGGACTATACTTCATGAATCTCCTTGGAGAGACCCAGGCCGCGATCGCTCAGGCAAAGGAAAGCGATACATTCAAGGAAGAGGCAAAAATTGTGGAAGATGCACTCAATGCATGCGCTGCCGCCGCTATGGAGTTTTCCAAGCTGATTAAGACCAACCCGTTTATACCTCTGATAGGCGCCTGTGACTACCTCAACTGCCTGTCCGATGCCCTTGTTGGCTGGCTGCATCTCTGGATGGCAAATACAGCCACCAAGAATCTGGCAGATGCCACCCTTGATGCAGACAAGGCATTCTACACAGGAAAGATTGAAGGCGCCAAATTTTTCATCAACCGTACTACTGCGCTTGTACCTGCAAAGCTCCAGATTCTCACAAAGGACGAGATAAGCGCCATGAGGATCCCTGAAGAGGCATTTGCCGTCTAAGAGCTAAAAAAATCTGAAAAGGTGCGTTGTGTTGACATGAATCTTTATAAG
>JAYEFR010000270.1:2587-6777 GCA_034716155.1 Thermodesulfobacteriota bacterium | reverse complement strand
GTTTAGTACCCCTTCTCTGAAGGTTGAGATACCCGATGAGGATGCGGAGAGTATCGTAACCATCCAAGATGCGGTTGATTACCTCAAGGGCCTCGGTATTGATGAGCATCTGCAGTAGTGGCTCAGGGCAAGTGGCATCCCGCCCTTTTGGGATTATGGCCATCATCTCAACATTGCACAATTGCCCAGAAAGTGCAGTTGGGGTAACAATTGCTTGTTTTGGGGCCTATGAAGAAACAAAAAAGGTCGCTGCCTGCTGGCGGTTATGTACATGTAATTTTTCCAAGATGTTACGCAGGTGTACCTTAACTGTATTCCGAGTGATGAACAAGGTGGTGGCAATTTCCCTGTTGGTAGCGCCCTTAGCTACTAAGGTTAATACTTCCCTTTCTCGCTTACTCAGGTGGTCAGTGCTGCCCTTGCCCTCCGCCTCCTCCTTGACCCTCTCTAAGGACGTGAGTTCCTTAAGTAGTTCTGTTGCCACCGGGGGCGATATGACAATCTCTCCATCAGCGACGAGAGTAATCGCTTTGACAAGGGCTTCAACCGTAATATCCTTGGATATATATGCTCTAGCTCTTGCCTTAAGAGCAAAGGAAAGGTCGCCTATTGTCTCTGAATGGGTGAGTATGATTATTCTTATCTCCGGCAGCAGTTCATAAATATGCTGTATTACCTTAACGCCTTCACATTCTAGTGCCTCGATATCCACGAGGATGACACTTGGCTTAAGCTTGGCAACCTTCTCAGCAGCTTCAAGCACACTGAAACATGTACCCACTACCTTGAAGTCCGACCTACCTTCCAGGAGCTTCGCTAGCCCTTGCAGAAATATTTCCCGTCTGTCCACCAAGAATATTTTGATTCTCTCCGTTTCTATCTCCCACCCTCCTAGCTCTAAGCTACCACTGACACATACCAATTACGAGAGCCAAATATCCTCCTGAATCACTCCAGCCAAAGATGCTGAGCTTCCCATACGAATCTGCAATACTAGCATATCTAATTATAATTATACAACTTTATCGCAAGTAAAAAAGTATTAAGTCCAAAGAGTTATTAAAAATACTCCCTCTTTTTTGTAAAATAACCCCCTTGTGGTATATTTGCCCGAGATGAATTAGTTTAGAATCCCATAGAGAGGAATATTTGGAATGTAACTTCGATTGGGTATCAGTATATTTAAAACCTATTATACTAACCAATTATACACGGCGAAAATGCTGACAAGGCAGGTGGTAGGATGGTAAAATAGTGGCTGTCGTAAACTGGTTTTGGGAGATGATAGATGCAGTAAATAAATGAGGGTGAAATTGTGAAGCTGCCTAAGAAATTTTGAAAGGAGGTGCAGCTGAATGGGAGGAGAGGAAACTTACGGAGCTGGTTATCTGGAAGAACGGGTATTAGTTGAACGCTGGCGGACGCCGATTCCCCAAATAGTAGCCTTCCTGTTCTTGTTTGCCATGTTCTACATCACCTGGTGGATATTTCAGGACCCCAGAGGCTGGCTTAGATGGTATACCCCCTATGTAGGCTACAACTACACCCGGTGGATATTAATCATTGCTATCTGGATAGCTTATGTTTTCCACTATTATCCGTTTAAGCGGAAATGGCTGGAGAACACTCATCCAGTGCTCAAAGGAGCGGTGCTGACGGCGGTGTTAGGAGGGGTGGTGTTTGTTCTTATCCATGGCTTTTTTCAAGGAATCTTGGGCAACCTGGGTTTGACCTACCTAAATCCGGGGAAATTGAGTGCATTGCCCGGGGTCACTGACTTCTTTGCCCTGGAATATGCTGCGCTTGCCACTCTGATGTTTGCTGCCCTTGCTTCCTGGCTCAGTCCGGCGTGGCCGATCTGCTTTGAGATGTGGCCGTGGCAGAAGCTGAGGCAGCCAGCCCTTGGTTTTACCGTAGTATGCTTTACTATGTTCATAGCTTTCCTTATTTTCCTGTGCACCATGCACCCTCACTTTGGACTCCTTTACTACCCATGGCAGCGCTTTGCTTGTGTGCTTCCCCCGTGGTGGGAGGGTATTGCCGATACTGTGAGTGGTAATTTCCACATAGCCTGGATTATGTGCTGCACTTGCGTGGTATGGATGCACGAGACCATCTGGGAGAAGTGGCCGTTTAGCCTTATTAAAAGAAACAATTTGAGGAGATTTGCCAGCTTTTTTGGCATCATGGCTATTGCTTTCGCCTTCTGTTTTGGTCTCTACTATTTCCAGGACCTAACAATCGGCGAGGTCATCAGAGGCACCCGGCGTGAGTTTTCCCCCGACTGGAGGTGGCTCCATGTTGGTGAGATGATGGTATTCTTCCTGATACCGATGATGTTTATCACCATGTACTGTGGCAACTGGCCTCACAAATATAGCACATCGGTCAACTGGCTCATCCGCACCGTGGTATCATTCGCCGCTGGTTTTGCACTTATGTCCGTTTACTACAACACTGCGCACCTGTTTCTCGGTGTGCAAAAGGGCCTGTCCCATCCCCAGCAGTTCCCCATGATACCTACCATCTGGTTTATCAATTTCATGCTCATCAACCACTGGTTCATGGACAACTGGCCAGGGTGGAAGAAGGTAAAGGCAAAGGAGGCGATAGAATGAGTGCCATGTGGAAGTGGGGAATTGTAGCCGGTGTGGGCATAGGTATTGCGGTGTACTTCATTTTGGTTGTGCTTATGTCGCAATTTGGAGGATAAGTCCAGCCGAGAAAGGAGGTGAAAATAGTATGGAAGAGAAAGGTGTTACGAGGCGAGATTTCGTTAAGGGTATGGCCGCGGGGAGTGTTTTCGGCACTATCGGTGCTATGGGCATTCATTCCGCTTCCCCATTGCGCTCAGCCTTCATACCCGAGGTGAAACCGGGCAATGTTGATATTGGTGAGTGCAAGAAGGTGAGCATTCTCAACATCTCCGAGACCAGCTGGTTTAACAACGACGACCTGATGGACGACATAAAGACGATGGGTGGCTTGTTGGTCAACCAATGGGACTTCCCCTGGCCGCCGAAGGGCAAACCGGGTAACCCGAAGGCTGATTTGCACCCAGAGAATGCTGGTGGGTATTCTGCTCTGATAGATGTCACGCTACTTGATGACAGCCACAAATACATTCTGCTGGATACCGGTTGGGACTATGAGTGGACTGATGAGCGGTTTAAAGCCTGTGGCATAGATAAGATGCTCAAAGAGGGCTATATAGACTTTCTTTACATTTCCCACGAGCACTTCGACCATTTCTGGGGTTTACCAGTCACCCTGAAATACAAGCCCGATATCACCATGATGATTGGGGGAGATTACTATCCTGAAGGGATGCAATACATCAAAGACAGCGGTTTCAAGGGGAATTTGATTGTAGACGAGAAGGGTACACCGAAGTTGTATCCCCTGTTCCCGGGGTGTGCCAGTTACTATTTCCCAATACCCATCATCTGTCGTGTCTTCGGGGAGCATTCGCTTTACTTTAATGTGAAGGATGCCGGAATAGTGCAGGTCACCGGCTGCTGCCATCAGAGTATAATCAAGTTTGCCGATACGGCATACCGAACCCTGAAGGGTGGTGACAAACCATACGGCGTGTATGGTGGGCTGCACATTTCCCCCTTTGAAGACTGGGACCCCAAGTATGATGACCTGGTCCGGTCTCTAGGGGATTGGAACTTCAAGAAGATTGGCTGCAACCATTGCACCGGCGTTATCACCGCCAAGAAGTTCATTGAAGCGGGATATCCTATAGTGCAGGGAACGGCTCGATTCCGCTCCAAGGACACTGCCTACCTGGGCAACGGCGATACCATTGATTTCCCGTAATGCTTAAGATCGTTGGGCTGAGGCTTATAGCAACTCGCTTAATGCCTCAGCCCAGTGGGTAAGAGGTGAAAGTAAAGCCCAAGGAGGGAATGCGGGTATTTGACCAGGTAGAGAATATAGTTACCTATTCTCTGTTTGACGATTACCTGCGGAGTTTTGCTGGGTTTAATAAAGTCAGCCGCTTTTACGAGGGGGGCGGTGGGTGGTATTTCTGGCTCGATGATAAGCGGGGGGTATGTGAATTGGAGGCGGTTGGTTGGGGCAAGAGGTTTATCTGGCCTTATCAGCATTTCCTGTTGAGGTATTATCCTCACCCTGAAGAAGTAGTGTTTGGCAACTTCTCCTTTTTGGAGCAGGCTACCCGG
>JAYEFR010000270.1:0-2487 GCA_034716155.1 Thermodesulfobacteriota bacterium | reverse complement strand
TGAATTGGAGGCGGTTGGTTGGGGCAAGAGGTTTATCTGGCCTTATCAGCATTTCCTGTTGAGGTATTATCCTCACCCTGAAGAAGTAGTGTTTGGCAACTTCTCCTTTTTGGAGCAGGCTACCCGGTTGGGTGATGGCTTTAGCCAAGGATGCCCCAAACTTGGCACAGGAAAGCAATTCCACGAGTCATATTATATGATTGGGGAGCTTAATATCTTTTTGCGAAATAAAGCGATACTGGTAATTGTAAGCTCTCAGGATAGGTGGGTAGAATGTCGACGGCAAGGATTGGAGATGGGAAAGCCCAGTGGGGAAAGAATATGTGTTGTGGAGAAGGGGGAAAAGGATAGGGATGTCCCTGGTTGGGGTTTATCATGGGACTATTTTAACTGTTTGATAAAGGCTTTTTGTTGCATTTACAGAACTCCTCCTTCTCTGGTAAGATTGAAAAGCTATCCAGGGAAGATTTGGTATGTGAATGGAGAAGATGGAGTTCGGGAAGAATTCACCACAAACATTTATTTACGTCAATTGGAAGTAGCCATAATACCCAAGCAGGAAAAGAAGAGAGAGAAGATATTTAAAGATATTCTGGAGATTTGCAAGTCTGTAGATGAGGAAAAATTTACACCAGCAGTCGAAACTCTCTTTTCGGAAGAGCGAGACATTGCTCAGGTAGAAGGGTCAAGCTTCTTGAACAAGGATTGGTGGCAAGCAGCTAAGGAGGGGAAGCGAGTTTTACCCCGAGAGTTCTATATCTAACCACAGAATGGAAATAGTTATCATTTACGAAGATGGATAGACGGGATTTTTTACTTAAAGGTCTGCTCCGGGAGATTATGAAGTTTCAAATCGAGATGGAGCGGAGTTATAATTTGGAGGAGGAGAAAGCCCTTTTGTCTTCAGTGGAGAGTAATATCATTTTGGCTTATCCCATGGATTTACTGGTGGGCATGGCCGAAAAAAAGGGGATTGATGTAGAGGGAAAAGACCGCTTGCAGTTGGCTAAAGAAATTCTTTCTCATGAGGAGAGGGAGTCTGTAGCCGGGGACGAAACTCGTGATGCGCAGTTTTTGCTATCTGGGCCAGGGTAATCATTTATAGTAACGGGGGGAAGGGAGGACAATGATGCCACATTTTGGACCAATGGAAATTGGGATAATCTTAGTGATTATCCTAATCATCTTTGGTGCTGGGAAGCTACCTCAGGTCTTTGGTGCTATGGGTAAAGGTCTGCGGCAATTCCGCAAGGGGCAGGCAGGCGAGTACGATGATGAGGACAAGCAGGAGAAGCCCCAAAACGACCAAGCTACCATGAAATCGAGTGATAAAAAAGAAGAAAAGAACTAGCACCTCGCTAGCGGGTTGGACGGTCAGTTCAAGGCAAAAGAGAGGTTGGCAGAGAAAATGTGTTTATAGGCGGGAGCAATTGAGGTGGACCTCGGCATAGGTTTCTGGGAAATACTTTTGATACTTATCATCGCCTTCATAGCGTTTGGGCCGGGCAAAATGGTTGAGATCGCCAGAGAGGGAGGGAAAGCCATACACAAAATAAAGAGCTTCACTCAGGGGCTTAAAACAGAGCTCACTAAGGAAATGGATGCCACTGATAATGCCACCGAGGCAGAGGCAAAGGAAAAGGACAAGATTACGAAGTAGATCCCATGAACCAAGACAAGAGAAGGCCAATCCTCCAGCACCTTGGGGAGCTCAAGGGGCGTTTAATTAAGTGCCTGATTGCGGTGGCCGTTGGTATTGGTATATCCTTCCCCTTTTGTCCTCAAATCTTTGAAATCCTCAAGTCGCGAGCTGAGGGTATAGACCTAATCTATACCCATGTAGTCGAATACTTGGGTACATACATGAAATTAGCGCTCTATTGCGGCGTTGCCTTGGCGCTGCCTTTCGTGATATACCAAGTGATAATGTTTATCTCCCCCGGGCTCAAAGCCAGAGAAAAAAGGTACCTTTACTCACTGATGCCTGCTGTGGCTCTGCTTTTCATCAGCGGCGTTGCCTTCGCCTATTTTATACTACTTCCCCCAGCCCTTAACTTCTTGCTTACATTTAGTGGCGAGATTGCCCGACCCTTGATAACAATAGAGAACTATGTTTCAGTAATCATTAGGCTACTCTTTGCCATGGGTCTCGTGTTTGAGATTCCACTGGTGATGTCCTTCCTGAATATGATAGGAGTGGTCACACCTCAGTGGATGACCAAGAATAGGAAATGGGCCTTCGTCGTCGCGTTTATTCTAGGCGCTGCTATCACTCCCACTATGGACCCTGTTAACCAGACACTGGTAGCTGCTCCCATTATTATCCTGTGGGAAATGAGCATCTGCCTGGCTAAGTTGATACAGAAAAGACAGAGGCGGCCTGTACCTTCAGAGTTTGAAGCGCCAACAAGTCCCTCCCACTGAAGGCAACCCTGATTCATCTATGGATGTGGATAACTAAGCATTGCCTGATTTGTTGGGGGAGGG
>JAYEFR010000269.1:0-6830 GCA_034716155.1 Thermodesulfobacteriota bacterium | reverse complement strand
GAGCTTCCATCAAGGTTATCGATCCGCAGCGATATCTGCAACACCCCGGCGGCACGGCGACTTTTGTTTCCAACCTGAAAGTCAGCGGTTCGGAAAAAATTACGGCCGTGGTGGACTACGGTAACCGCCTGGGCGAGGTCGACAAGGTCAATAACGGCAAGTCCGTCACCCTAGGTGCCCAGAGCGGCAATCCAACGACCGTCAAGCCCCTGGGCGTCAAGCCGAGGACCTTCAAGCGCTAGGCAAAGACCGTGCAGGAAATCTGTACCCCGGTGAACAGAAACGGGAGGTGTTTCTAAATGCGCAACGGTACTGGTTCCATCATGAATATCATGTCCCGATATGCGCCCGGGTGCCTCCTTGCCTTGCTGTTCTGCTTTGTTCTGTTGCTGACGACCCCGTGTGCCCATGCCAAGGAATACTCTCTCTTCGGGCAGGATCGCATCGTTGGGGCAGGCCTGCTGGAAGACCATAGCGAGGCCCTGGTGCGCTTGGCCGGATTGGGTATCAAAGACGCAGTTTTGATAAATATCGACGCCCACGACGACCTGCGCCGGATCTCACCTGACAAGATAAAAAAACTTAAAAGCCTCGTGCAGAAAAAAGACTGGAAGTCGATCGAGATGGCGGATTCCGGAGGTGATCACGGGCTGTACCATCCAGGCTCGTTCATCTATGCCGCGTGCAGGCTGGGCCTGATAGGCAGGGTCTACTGGATCATCCCGTTCTCCTATTTCCAGGGCACGGATACCGCGCAAGCATTGAACACGTTCATGGCCGCCTATGGCTTTGACAGGCAATGCATAGAGACCTTCAGCCTGAATAACGGCTGCTACGAAGGAACCTATGCCGGCATTCCCCTGACCATCTGCGGTATCGAGCACCTGCCTAAGATAGACGAACCGGTTATCTTAAGCATCGATGCGGACTTTTTCCCGCCCTTTGCAAACTGGTACAACCGGGATATTCTCACCTCAATGAGTGTGTTTTTCTTTGCCATGGCAAACAGGGGCTACCGAATCCAAGATGCCTTTGTGGCATGTTCAATAAACGGCGGTTTTCTTGATGCAGCAAGGAGATGGATAGCGGATTACTGCATGGAAATCCTCAAACAGCCGAAACTGATCGAAGGGCCGTATCCCGAAGCATGGCTCGTGCATAATCTGGCCGATACCTACTACGCGGGCGGCAATGCCGAGGCCCTGCTCGATCTGACCCGGCGATATCAGAACAGCGATCCACAGGATCGCTGCCTTATGGCCTACCAGGCCTTTGCCCTGCACGCAGCCGAAGACAGACGAGGCGCCTTTGAGCTTGCCTGCGTTCTCGCAAGGCTTGATAATCGCTACGCATTTGTCCTGGCAGACCTGGGTCAGTTCCTGATCGACCAGGGCAATCTCGAAGAGGCCCTGAAGTATTTCTACGCAGCCTACCAGGCAAACCCGCACATGAACTTTCGCCAGAAGAATCTTGGAGATGCCCTCATGGCGGCAGGAAGGTACAATGAGGCACTGCACTATTACGGGATCTATTGCCGGAAGAACGGTTCGTTCCCGGTGGCCTTTGTCATGGGCGATGCATCGCTGAGGCTGGGCGACGATTCGCAGGCATATACATATTTTGAGCAGGGTACAGCTGTCCTGAAAAACATCCGCTATAAATCCGAACTAACAAAGATAGATGCAGACGCTATCAGGCATGCAGCAAATTTTTTCAGGAGGAAGAACCGGCGCGATACCATGCGGATTATAACATTGCATCCATTTATGAGAGACCTTTTTGAATCTTCAGGGGGAAATAAAACGGATAATAACTATAAATAACCTTAGGAGGGAACCATGGATAAACAAAAACAGGTACTGGCCCTGATACTTTGCGGGGTGTTTGTTTTCTGCTCGATGCTGATGATCTGTTCACCGGCATACTGCGATGTAGAAGGACAGCAAGAAGAGGAAGAAATGCTCCAAACCCACGAAAACCCCATGTCACAGGATGTACGCAATCAGGGTGCCACCCGGCAGGGCGTTGGGAAAAACCAGAAACTCTATATCAATACCGGCGATGGGCCCGGAGGGGATAAACCCGCCTCTTCCTACCAGCAGACGCGGCCGACAGCACCGGCACAGTCGCTGAGACCTACAGCACCTGCCCAGCGTATGAGGCCTACAGCACCTGCCCAGCGTATGAGGCCTACAGCACCCAACTAAAGGCGTTTATAAATCAAAAAAAGGGTCTCAGCAATCGGCATGCAGGTGAAAACGTCCCCTTTTCCTTCATTTTGTTACTGCCGATGGATCTAAAGCAATTGCCTATCAAGCTCCGAAAACGGCATGCCGGGATTGAAGTTTGCGTTTGAAGTGTTTACGTAACCCTAATACGGCAGCTCGACAAGTGCATGTGTTTTATGGGAAACGGCCCGGTAGCGTAACTGATGAGATGAAGCAGAAGATCGATACCGTAGAAGGCCGCCGAACATACAGCAAACGGTTGGGAATAGTAGAACCGGTTTTCGGTAATATTCGGGCATGCAAAAAAATGGACATGTTTACTCTGCGGGGCCAAATCAAGGTCAATATCCAATGGCTGCCATACTGTCTGATTCACAATATTGAAAAGATAGTCAACTATGGAAAAACCCACGGGATGCAGCCATCATAACAAGTGGAAAAACAGAGTTATGCCCTGGAAGAGAAAGATTTATGTTCTGTGTAACAATTACTTTATGTTGCATTCTCACGATCTTGCTTCCAGTAAATGCCATCAATATTTTGCTAAAATAATCCAACCGAGCCACACAAACTGGTTTTTTCGACAGGCTCGTTATCTTTAAATCAAATTTTTATTTGACATGTATGCATGATTGGTGCATATTAATGCATATGAGAACAACACTAAACATAGAAGACAAGCTATTGGAAAAGGCATCGCGGCTGACAGGGATTAAGGAGAAAACCTCTTTAGTGCGGCTTGGTTTAGAAGCTTTAATTGCCCGCGAAAGTAGCAAGAGACTTGCTAAACTCGGTGGAACCGAAAATAACCTTCGTCCCATTCCAAGACGAAAATTTGCTTGAAAACTACCATGGTCCTTGTTGACACTTCAATTTGGGTTACTCACCTGCGTCAAGGTAGCCGGCAACTTGAAAAGTTGCTAATGGATGCTGAGGTTATGTGCCACCCATTTATTATTGGCGAGCTCGCCTGTGGTGATCTGAAAAACCGGAAGGAAGTCATCTCCTTACTTCATTCCCTTCCAATGGCTCCGACAATTGAATTTGACGAATTTCTATTCTTTATTGGTCGAAATCACCTAATGGGGAAAGGTGTTGGTTTCGTCGATGTCCACCTTTTAGCGTCTGCTCAGTTGACCGGAGTACCACTGTGGACAGCAGATAAAAGGTTAAAATCTGCGGCAGACCAACTTGAATTGACATTTAGAAAAAGATAATAATGGCATGAAGATGGACGGGCTATATCCCGTGGTTTTCGGAAGGAAACGGGTCAAGGTTACGTTTGAGAGCGCCGATTAAGACCGGCAAGAAGTAGGGATTGAAAGTGTCCTATGATGAAGGACTATCCACCCGCATCAGTCCTGAGTCATGCGCTGGTAATGGCAACATTGCCGGCGAAGCGTTGATAAGGGAAAGTGCAGGCTGAGTATTGAGACTCATAAGAGGCATGAGTCCAAGTGCCGATGTTCTTTAAGTGTACAGAAGACAATATTTTACAGATCGAAATGCGAGGCCTGCCCATGCTAATGGTCAGGCTATTACCTCTGCCCGTGAAACAAATACGGTATCCAGTGCACACTACGGTACGGAGATGCAGACGGGGATATGAGAACTTGGCGGGGTCGGAGACCCCATGCATGCATGGAAGCTTTTTGCGCTGGAATCGGGAGGCCCTGTATCTGGCCTTATTTAGATTGCATTAAGGTCCGCATTGAAAATCCTTTAAGGAATAAAGCAGTGATGAACGGATACAGGGAGTCTGACAGCCCAATAATATCTGAGAAGCCTTCGAACAAGACGGGTGACAACAAGCCTATGGCGGAGAAGGTGGAGAAAGGGGGGCTGGCTGAGAGGAATTCGTCCAAGCGAAACAGGGGCCAGGCACAGAGCTGGATATTCCTGCCAAATGAGTTGGATAAGATACGGTATGCTGGAATGCATGCGCGTCAATACTCGAAGCAGGAGCCTAGTGCATCAGCAGTGCACGCTGGGATCTGTGCGGGGGGTGCCGGGTAACCGGCATTCCTACCGCGACTTCGTTTGATTCTTGCTTTTAATTATGACATCTAAAAAGAGAGGGGTAACAGGGTTAGCCCTTGGCATTGGACAAAACGAAAAACTGGCCTAACTATTCATCCCAGCCGACCGCTAAAAGCGGCGGCTGAATTCAAATGTTGGCAGATATACAAATCGATCGTGATCTGCAAACAAGATTGACATGTTTGCTATAAACATGTACTGTATGTCTGTACATAAATTTTGGAGGCAAATATGGCTATTCAAACAACATATACACATGCCCGGTCAAAGTTGGCGTCATTATTAGATGAGGTAACTAAAAATCGTGAAGTGGTAATCATCCAGCGGCGTGGAAGAGAAGACGTCGCTTTGATAACTGCCGATGAGTTGGCTGGCATATTGGAAACTGCACACTTGCTTAGATCACCCAATAATGCAAATCGGCTTCTTACCGCACTCGATAGAGTACGAAAAACAGTTGGCGCTCCTCAAACAATTGATGAACTTCGTAACGAGATTGGTTTTGAGTAAAAGCCCTAAGAAAAAGTCAAAATCCAGCATGAAGCGAGAGTCCGTGTTTCAACCTGAATTTAGAGAAGACTTAAAGTATTGGGTAGAAACCGACCGCAAGACAGGGCTTCGTGTTTTTCAATTAATCGAGGCGATTATGCAAGATCCATTTCAAGGTATCGGTAAACCTGAGCCTCTGAAGTTTCTTGGTTCAGGTGTATGGTCACGTCGAATTACTCAGGAGCATCGGTTGGTTTATGTTGTTGGGCATGAAAGAATCGATTTTGTTCAAGCTCGTTATCATTACTGATCATCATATAAAGCTGCCAACAATCTAATTCACGGGAGCGCAAAAAGCCGCGCCCCGTGATTAGTGCGTTAGGTGAAGGATAGATAATATTGGTGATATTACATGGATAGATGGTCAATATACATCGACATTGAGGGCTTTAGTGCTATCTATGAGCAAAACTCTCAAGCGCTACTTTCACTGGGTGCACTCATGGAGGGAATCTATATTATAGGGTCAAAATGTTTCTCTAATTCGCCCAATAGGATATTTGCTCACCAACTTGGTGACGGTTTTGTAATTGTTGGTGAATTTGGAGTTGAAACTCTTGAAGTGCCACTGAGCATTGCTATTTTGCTAATGAGGTTCGTACTGAAGGCAGGCGGAACTGCTAAGTCCGCAATATCAGAAGGCTCTTTCGCTGATGTCAAAGGATGTTATCCAAATTGCATAAGAGAAAACAGCGGAGAGAATGGAGTAATTCGTCTCGGAAGTGGTTTAATGACAATTTTCCCCGTTATGGGTACTGCTCTTATTATTTCTCATAAAGTCTTGAGCTTATCTCCATCTGGCAGCTTATTAGTACTTGAGAAATCTTTATTATCACGCATACCCAAAGAAGCACAGTTTATAGATATTTTTGACAGCGACCTCCTGGCAATTGATTGGCTGCATACCAGTTTTCCGTCGCTGATAGATCTTGTAGCTCAGACAGGATTACTTCCGCCCGACGCGTTAAATATGGAAAGTCTGCTCAAAAAGTATCTTGCGGGTAATGAATTATCATCAGCGTGGAAGAGAAATACTCGAAAGGCACTTAATCTGGAGTGATTTTTAAAAATCAATTAAGATCAATTATTCGATAACAGGACATCTGGAAATAAAATGGATTCTACACAGAAGGAGGAAAAAATGGATAATAAATTCATTAAGGTTTCTCTGTTAAGTGTATCTTTTACACTCCTTCTCATGGGTTGTGCAGGCAATCTGACATTTATTCCGAGAGGGGCGGGAGATGTAATTCAGGGTTCTTATAGTGATGGTATGGGCCAGACCACTATTAAAATGTCATTACCGTCAGGCGAAATGTTCCAGGGAAAACTCATTTGGATACCTCCACGAAGCGTGATGAGTTCAGGAATTGCCACAATAGGTTCTACTCCAATAATGGCAACTGGTATGTCAAGTGGTAATACAGGTATGTATATGGGAACTGTGGTAGGTGATCGTGGAACAAAAATGAAAATTCAACTCCTTTGCAACGCGTGGACAGGAAAATGTATTGGCGTTGGCGTTACCAGTGATGGAACTGAATATGATATACAAAGATAAAGGAGGAGAGGGGTCAAGTCTACGTTTGACTTAGGAAGGGTCAAGAGGGGTCAAGTCTACGTTTGACTTAGGAAAGGACGAGGGGACACCCTATAGTAAACAAGTCAAGTGGAAAATTAATAAATTTAATTGGTAATAAAATTAATTAGATACAGATAGGACTTTTTTCAGAACGAAGAAATACAAGATCCTTAGAGCGGAAGTTCCCTTTGGTGGTTTGAGGATATATTGAATGAATATAAATAGTTAGGTATCATTTTCCGTTTATTTGTAGTGTCTACATCTAGTTTCTTGTAATCATTTGAGAAATCAAAAAGGAGGAGAGGGGGTCAAGTCTACGTTTGACTTAGGAAGGGTCAAGAGGGGTCAAGTCTACGTTTGACTTAGGAAAGGACGAGGGGACACCCTATAGTAAACAAGTCAAGTGGAAAATTAATAAATTTAATTGGTAA
>JAYEFR010000268.1:0-6902 GCA_034716155.1 Thermodesulfobacteriota bacterium | reverse complement strand
TAGGGGTATGGATTCCCTTAAAATTTTCCTCAACTGAACTTTGCTCGGCAGCATCAACTTTATGTCCTCTCTGTAAAACATAAGAACATACATAAGAAGAACTCCAGCCATAAGCCCCCCTGAGTTTATTAGAGGCACCCATACATAATCACCTTTCTCTCTAATAAATGAGAATATCAACACAAGGCTCAAGATCCGCGCCACAAGGAGCCCCATAGTGATATTTACCATCTTCTCTATACCCTGGAAAAACCAGGTGGGAAGAAAGCTGTTGGCTATCATATAGCCTGCACTCAAGATAAACACCAATGATTCATCCCTAAAACGAGGTACTACTGCGACTACTGCAATGTATAGAACCAATGAAGCACAGAGAAACAAGGCCTTGATAAGCAAGACACCTGATACAATAGCAGATAGCGCTTTCTGGTCTTCCTTTAGAAGAGCAATCTCTCTTGGAGCATATAAATTTATCCCAAAATCAGGAAGTAACGTGAAGTAGAAAACCACGGCTTGAGCAAATGCCAACACCCCAAACTTGGCAGGGCCGATCACCCTTACTAAGTAAGGCAAAATCACAAGGGGAAGTATGTAATTGGCCAGTTGAACTACTGTGAGTGCACTAAAGTTCGTAATTAAAGTTTTCTTAGGGGATTTCAAAATAATATCTCTCTCGAAATAAGAGCTTTACACAATTGCCTACCTGTCATTGCGAGGTCTCTTGTGACAAGACAACCTGTTTGACAATTTTTGCACAGGAGTCTGCCTGTCTGCATCTCGGATAAGAGATATTTTATCTACCCATGTTGTATGACGTACATAGACAATTACCCCACACGGGAGACATAGGCAGGCGCCTGTCATTGCGAGGAGGTTTTTAGGCCGCCGTGGCAATCCCATTGGTTGCAAGCGCTTTGAGATTCTTCACTTCGCTTAAGCCCCCACTCTTCGTGTGGGTCCCATATTTTGTCTTCGCTTAAGCCCACAATGACAATATGGGTATTTTGCAAAGGTCTCATATTCCTCCGAGTGAAAATCTTTTTAGAATAAGATTGCCGAAAGTTATAGGTGCGGCAGGGGAATAAAGGCTACGGCTTTTGCTGATCCTCAACCACAAAATCCTGGAGGCTCCAGGAGGCTCCCACCTCTCTCGATATCTTAAATTGTTGCTCTGTGCTCCCCTCTCTAAATGCCGGGACAAGCCTCTTAAGAATGTCCACGGCCGCCTCCGGAGCACCAGAATCCTTTATCAACAGATTGAACCGCTCTATCCCTTCATACAGTTTTTTCTCATCAATCCCCTGCGTATTGTTACAGACCTTTATCTTGTCATAGGCTGTGCCTGCCACATCCTCTCCTGCAATCAAGAGTTCCTCATAGAGTTTTTCTCCTGGCCTGAGGCCGATATATTCAATCTTGATGTCATATTCGGGCACTAATCCAGCCAGACGAATCATGTTATTTGCCAAATCAACAATCTTTACCGGGCTTCCCATATCAAGCAAGAAAAGTTCGCCCCCATTACCCATTGCCCCTGCCTGGAGAACTAACATTACTGCCTCTGGTATGGTCATGAAATATCGTGTTATCTCAGGGTGAGTGACAGTGACAGGCCCGCCTGATGCAATCTGTTTTTGAAATAAAGGAACCACGCTACCATTGCTGCCCAGTACATTGCCAAACCTTACCGCCACAAAACTGGTCCCATTACCATTCATTGTCTGGACAATCATTTCAGACACCCTCTTTGTGGCGCCCATAATAGAGGTGGGGCGTACCGCCTTATCCGTAGAGATCAAAACAAACTTTTCAGTCCCATACTTACATGCAACCCTTGCAAGCTTGTACGTGCCCAATATATTGTTATTTACTGCATTTAAAGGGCTTTCTTCCATCATTGGCACATGTTTATACGCAGCAGCATGATAGACAAAATGGGGTTTATAACTCCCAAATATCCGATCAAGCCCATTAAGGGTGCGTATATCACCTATGCATGGGATTATTTTGGTCCTGGTTTTTTTGTCCTTAAGCTCCATGTGAATTTCATAAAGGGGGGTCTCTGCATTATCAAGAAGGATCAGAGCGCCGGGATGAAACCCTAAGATCTGCCTGGCCAATTCCGATCCGATAGATCCACCTGCCCCGGTAACAAGAACGGTCTTCCCTTCAACCTCCCCTTGGACAATCTTCATATCCACTGTAACCGGATCCCTTACAAGGAGATCTTCTAGCTGGATGTCTCTAAGCTTATCGACCACTGCTCCATCTATCCTTTGTTCAAGGGAGGGTATGGTCTTGAACCTCACTTTAAATCCAGTGCAGGCCTCCACCATGGCTTTTATCTGTTTTGCCCCCAATCGGGGTATGGTTATAAATACATCATCTATATCATAATCACGCACCAAATCAGGGATATCTTCTATTAACCCGAGGATAGGCACCCCATGTATCTTCATCCCACGCAAGGATGTATCACCTACAAACCCAACAATCTTATAACCAAGGCCTGGCGCCCCACTTATTTCCCGAAAAAGCTCCTCTCCTAAGGTTCCAGTGCCTACAATACATACCCTTTTGTAATTTTCTTTACTTGTATCTGTGCGCCACCATAGTAATTCTTTCGTAAAGGCTGAATCCTGCTGATAATACAGACGGATCAAAACACGAAACCCTCCTATTGCAACTATTGCAAAAACACCATCTGCAAGGACTACAGACCTGGAAAAACCAGTAAAATGATGGGCCATAACCAGATAACCAACAAAAAACAAACTCCCTACTAACGCCCCCTTAATAAGATTTATCAAGTCTTTTATACTTGTATATCTCCACATACCCCTATAGACATCAAACACAAAAAAAGATGCGCTCTTACAAATAAGGAGGGGGATCAAAGTCACCATAAACTGATGCCTTATCACGGAATCAATCTCACCATCAAAGCGCACCCAATAGGCAGCACAATAGCACAAAGTCAATAGTATGAGATCAAAGACAAAGATAACCCAGAAACTCTTCCTCCAGATTACATGCATTACATTTTTCATAAGAAAGACCCCATTAAATGTCTTTATGCCCGATACTTATATTACAACCTCACCCTTTGCAAGGGTTAAATAAAACAATCGCAACAGCAAACAACAGACATATCTATCTTTGAGCGCTTTGTTTCCCCTGGGGCAGCCTGGGCTTCGTGAACATTTGCGCCGATCGATGTGCCGGCCCTTAAAAGCTGTTCGGATAAAACAAACTCCTTACTATCCACCAAAAACTTATCCACTTGAACAATCTTCATAGCAAATTCAAACGTCCGCTCATCAATTTTCTTATCATTCAAAACTCAATACCCAAAACTTTCTCTCCGTACGACCCTGTGAAGTTATTTACTTATTTATGGACGTACCGCAAGTGCCCAAGGTACCGCAAGTGCCCAAGGTACCGCAAGTGCCCAAGGTACCGCAAGTGCCCAAGGTACCGCAAGTGCCCCTTTCTTCACGCAAAGGCGCAAAGCCGCTAAGATTTAAAAGCTATAGCCCATTTACGACTCTCGATATGCCGTCTCGAATTAGCTCAGAGCCAAAATTGATCAGTAATCCCAGCCTCTTGTCATCCAGCCTGAGATAAGTTAACAATTGTTTTTTATGGACAGGAAATACCCTTTCAACAGACTTGAGCTCTACAATAACTTTTCCTTCTACAATCAAATCTGCCCTGAACCCCTCATCGAACTTTATGTCATCATAAACAATAGCTACCGGCACCTGCCGTTTAACCTTCACGCCTCTTTTCTTCAATTCATACGCCAAAACAATTTCGTATACGGATTCCAAAAGTCCCGGTCCAAGCCTTTTATGAATTTGAAATGCCGCATCAACAATTACTTTAGCAATCTCATTTTCAGTCATAATCTTCTTTTATATTGTTTTTTATCTTAGCGCCTTTGCGCCTTTGCGTGAGACATAACTTCCTTCACCTCACCCAAAGCTCATAATTCAAAACTTTTATAGTCCTTCAACCCATAACTCAACACCCAAAACCCAAAACTTTTATAGTCCTTCAACCCATAACTCAACACCCAAAACCCAACACTTCTTTAACCTGTTCCACCACATAATACATGTTCTCTTCACTCAGCGTCGGGCAGAAACTTCAAAGACGTCTCTCCCAATTTCTTCGCAACAGGCAACCGCACCAAATGCCATCTATCAAGTCTCAACCAATCTCCTGCGGATAGTATATGTTAAGATAACAAAAACACAAAAATATGCCGAAAGTACGAATACTACAGCTATATTCTCAAGATGCCTAAATCACAGCACACTTAGCCCAACAACTAAGAATATGGGGGCCAGTACTTAGTCAAGAGTGTAGCCCTGACCCCCTTATCTCCGCCTTATCTTCATTATTCGTGGTGAAAAACGTAAAGGGAGTACATCTAATTTATTCTCCTCACTCAATATCCAAACTAAGCAACCGTACACCATGTACCACTGCCAAAACATCTATTTGATCTGGTTTTATTCGGTAAATAATCCGATATGGTTTCTCTATTATTTCACGTATATCTTCCGCGGGGTACTCTGACACATTATGCCCGGACATCGGAAAACCGGCAATTTGTTCAGACCTTTTTGTCAATCTATCCACTACCCTTTCAGCATAAAAGGGGGAGTTTTGCGAAATATATTCGTAAATATCCAAAAGGTGCCTTAGAGCATTATCCGTCCAGTGCACTCTCATCTTGACAATCCAAATCTGGAACGAACATCTTTCACATCCACTGTTTTACCCGCCTTACTATCTTCCAACCCAGCTTCAATCGCCTGGCGAACATATATTTTATACATCAGATCATCCCATGTTGCGTCTTCAGGCAAATCTTTTAATAAATTTTGAGCTTCTTTTTTTATATTAATCATTTGCATATCCATCACCTCCTAACCTCACATATTTTTTATCTTCGTGTTCTTCGTGCCCTTCGTGGTTAACCTAAAGCCATCATTATTCGTGATAATTCGTGTCAGTGACAGTGCAACAGCAGGAGTATCAACACGCATCGTCCTAAACTTGGGCATTGTGTCCGCCACCAAGTCTCACATACCGAGTTATTTACTTATTTACGGACGTCCCCCTTTACTCTTTTATCCCTGCTTAAATTTTTTCCTTGCTATCGGTAAAATATTAATGTAATGTTTCCTTTCAATGAGGGAAATGCTATGAAGAACCTATTAAAACGAATCATCCTTGATTTTCACAACAGGCCACTGCCCCCATTTAAAAAGAGGCATACCGATGTTCCGCCGGACATTGAAAAAATAATTACCATTATCGGTCCGAGGAGGGCAGGAAAAACCTATTATCTCTTTCAGATAATGGACAAACTGGAAAAACAGAGAATTGAACGAAAGCGTATTCTATATCTGAACCTTGAAGATGAGCGCATCGAATTAAATGGAAACTATGATCTTATTATCGAATCATATCTTGAACTCTACCCGGATATCGATATTGCAAAGTCATATCTCTTTTTTGACGAAATACAGGAATTGCATGACTGGGAAAAATTCATCCGCCGGCTGCAGGACACACATACAAAGCATATCTTCCTGACCGGATCAAACTCGAAACTCCTGTCGAAAGAAATAGCAACCTCTCTGAGGGGCCGCAGCATCTCCTTTGAAATTTTCCCCCTCTCCTTCAGTGAATTTCTGGATTTCAAAGGGATTGATTCAAAAGACACATATTCGACTAGGAATGCATCCGCGATAGGCAACGCATTCGAAGACTATCTGTTATGGGGAGGGTATCCGGAATTAACCGGCATGGATTCACACCTGAAGGCCCAGGTCATGCAGGAATACTTCAACGTAATGATTTACAGGGATCTAACAGAAAGATACGACATCAGAGACGTCTCCATTCTGAAATATCTTATCAAACGACTGATCAGCTCATTCACAAAGGAATTTTCCGTCAATAAATTATATAACGACCTAAAATCAAGGGGCCTGTCAATAAGCAAGAACCACATATACAGGACCGTGGAGCAGATATTTTCCGTATACATGCTGGCAAATGTGGAAAAATATGACCCCTCTGTCATCAAAAGAGAGATGAGCAATAAAAAGGTCTTTTTGTATGATAACGGCCTTGTATCTGCCGCAAGTTATTCCCCTTTTGAAGACCGGGGAAAGCTCATGGAGAATCTCGTATTTTCCCATCTCCGCCGCAGCACCGAAGACATCTTTTTCATGAAAAACGGCTGGGAATGCGACTTCCTTACCTTTCAGAAAGGTGATAAACCGCTCCTTATCCAGGTAACGAACCACCTGAATCAAGACAATTACCACCGTGAAATTAAAGGCCTCGAAAACGCAAGAAAAAAAATCCCCGATGCGGAGACTCTTTTGGTATCAGGACAAATAGACAAGAACCTCGCTGTGCCCGAATGGATAACAACATCCCGGATCACCGACTGGCTCCTGGCGTGATGATCTCATATGGGATCCTCTATCTTCTCTTTCCTGATTCCCGACCCCGTCTTTCCTTCTTTATAAATCCAGTTAATCTGCGTCCAATTAATCCTTTACCTTTGCGCCTTTGCGTGAGGCCCGTCTCCTGTCTCCGGTCTCCGGTTTCCGGTCTCCTATCTTTATCCCTTAGCGTCTTTGCGCCTTTGCGTGAGGCCCTTCCCGTCTCCCGTCTTTAATGCGTCACCTCTTCCCCCACCACAACCTTCACAAACGTCATCCACAATATCTTAAAGTCAAAGGCGCACGACCTGTTTTTCAGATAATACTCATCAAACTCAACCTTTACCGGAATCGGCAGTTCAAAATCGTATCAATCACCCTATCCAAATCGGAATTAGTCATCGCCGTCCCCGACGGCAAACACAA
>JAYEFR010000267.1:0-31440 GCA_034716155.1 Thermodesulfobacteriota bacterium | reverse complement strand
CGGCTGGGTATGAAGATTCGGTCATGCTCGGGCCCAGGTGCATCATAACAAGTACACACTGTTTATCCTTTGCTACTCGTGTGAATGATCCAAATTCCGGGGTTTCAGGCATACCCAGAAGATTATAGTGCAAGGCCTCTTGCTTTTTTATACTCTCAAGGCTCTCGTCATCGAGATTACCTATAATGCCTATAACGGGTTTATTTGTGAATATCTGTTTATGCAATGTTATAAGATCTTTCCTCGTGATGGCATCAAGTGATGCCAATGTTGGTATATGAGATCTGGGGTCGCCTTTGTAGAGGTGTCTTCTAAGTTCATTAAATGCCACCCTGGATGCATCCTCTTCATCTCTATTTATCCTGTCTTTAAACTTATCTCTCTCGATGGCAAGCCTTTTGGGGTCAAGACTAGGGGACTTAAGCAGGCTTAAAAACAGAGGTGTCCCTTGTTTTGCATCTTCTGGTAACACATCAATGGATGCCCAGATAAATTCTCTCTCCGGTCTTATGGAAACATTGGCAGCCAGATCATCCAACATTTCCTCTGTCTTTAATGGACCCAGATCATGTGTGCCCCCTGAGACCATGGTGGCGCCTAAAAGAGACACAGCCCCTTCCTTCCCGGGAGGATCAAGGATCTTTCCGCCTGGGAATAAAAGCACAATATGCACAACCCCGGGATTAGCCAACTTATATACACCATTACAAAAGGCAGGCTTTGGTGTGGAGGTTCTTATAGGGCTGGGCAAGGATTGCTTAGGGTCTAATCTATGTGCGCATCCCAAAAGAACCAAACTTAATATTATGTTAAGGATCAGGAGTCTTTTCATCAAGCTAGTCCCCCATAAACCCGATTATCGCTTGTTGCTTGCCGAGATATCTCTTCGCACATTCCATTATCATCCTTGCATCTATATTCTCCATGGTCTCTAAGTTTTTATAGATATATGTATAGTCTTCTGCTATGGCCTCAAAATAGGAGATGAGTCCTGCCGCACCCTCATTTGTCTCCATACCAGAGAGTATAGATTTCTTTATCCTTTTTACAGCCCGTTTGATTTCTTGGGGTTTCAAGGGTTCTTTTTTGATTTTGTCGATTTCTTCCCATATCGCTTCCTCTAGTTCCTTATTGGTATGTTCAGGGAAGGGGCTTGCAGTGATGATAAATAAATTATCATATCTTGAACCTGGGAATCCATTATATGCATCTATACTGGATGCTATGTGTTTCTCGGTTATAAGGGCCTTGTTAAGTCGCGATGTCCTGCCGCCGGTAAGGACCTCCTGTATTATGTCAAAGCATGTATCATCTACATCAGGTAGCGTTGGTTTTAAAAACCCCATGATCAGAATGGGCTCTTTGTCGGATCTCAAGTTTATTCTTATCTGTAAGTTCCTTTTGGGCTCTTTAGGTGCGAATGCCGGAACCCCCTCCTGTGCGGGGATATCATCAAAATAATCCTTTATGATAGATATTGCCTTTTCAAGGGTGAAACCGCCTACAATGGCGATCACTGTATTGGCAGGTGTGTAGTGTTTATTATGAAATTGTTTTAGATCTGTTCTATTCAGCCTTTCGACATCTTCTCTTATTCCTATGACAGGGAATCTATATAGGCTTGCAGTAAAGGAATGAAATAAGAATTCTTCAAACAATTTGCCCTCATCAGATGCCTCTACACGTTGAGAGCGTTCCTTTAAGACAACATCCCTTTCTTTATAGAATTGTCTGAATACAGGGTGAGTCATACGATCCCTTTCCATTGCAGCCCAAAATTCCATACGTCCCTTTGGCAGGGTTACATGGTATGATGTAAGGTCTGTGCCGGTATTTGCATTCAGGTTTATACCGCCGACACGGGTGTATAGTCTATCAAACTCATTTGGTATCTGATATCTTTTTATTTCTTCGAGAAGCTTTTGCAGCCTTGCTTCTAATTGATCTCTTGTATCGGGTGGGCCGGATTGTATTCTCAGTGTAATCTCATCGATTTTTTTAAGCAGGACCTTTTCTTTTGTATAATCTGATGTGCCTATCTTTTGAGTCCCTTTAAACATCATGTGTTCCAGCATATGAGAGATACCGGTAAGGCCCCTTTGTTCATCCACGCTTCCTACCTTTACACGTACTTCATATGCCACGCTTGTTGAGTTTTCCCTTGGGCACAATAAAAATGTCATGCCATTTTTCAGCACTACTCTCTTTATAGGAGATTTATCAAAGGCCAATGATTCTCCTGCAATGAGGAAAAAATTCAGTATTAATAAAAATATGATTATTCTTTTCACCATGTATTTCATCCTATTTTTGAGTTTGCATATATAATGCAATATATAATAAAGTACAAGAATACTCTCAAGAGGCAAAATATGTGGACTAAAAAAAAGGGGCTGATAACCACCTTAATCATCTTTGGTCTGTTGGTGCTGGGCGGGCTGTTTTTATATCACAGGTACTTAAGACCGGAAGGCCTGAAAGAGATGATTGAGCGCAATCTGGAAAAGCGTTTTAATCAGGAAGTATCTGTTAAAAATGCCAGGCTGAATGTCTTGAAAGGTATGTCCATTACATTGACAGATGTAAGTATGGAAGGCAGGGATGACACATCTGTCAAGGTAGATACTGCCATTATCAGGTTTTCACTATGGCAACTAATCTTTGGAGATCACAATATAGTCAGTCTCAAATTGATAAGGCCTGTTGCGGCCTTAAGGCTGGATACAATATCTTTGTCTGAATCTAAAACAAAAGGCATGGGCCTGCTAAAGATAAAGATAGAAAAGGGCTCTATCAAGATACTTTATAAAGATTATAAACTTAGCTTTGATGATGTCAATGCCTGTGTGGATAAGGAGTTTATATCTGTTGATGCAGATCTTTTGGGGGCTACGTTTAGATTGAATGCCGGACATATTAAAGATGTTTGGAGTGCAGACCTTGCAATTAAGGGATTGTTGTTAGAGGGTATCACGCCAAGGCTTTCCGGGAGATCAGATCTCAATATAAAGGCCTGTCTTTCAGATAAGGGTAGTAGTGCCGAACTTACAAGTAAGGTATCAGACTTGAAGATAGCCTACCCGGACGGTGCAGGCTACGTTGATCATTTGTCCTGTGGCCTCAAGGCAGAAGGGGGGCTGGATCATCTCGAAATCAAAGATATAAGCATTAAGACTCCTATCTTAGAGATAGAAGGCAAGGCCTCTCTTTACAAGATTGAAGATATAGATAATGCGGTTCTGGATCTTGATGTGACATCGAAAGAATTTGATTATGAAAAGGTGGTAAATTTTTTACCCACAAAATGTTTTCCTGAGGGTATATCATTTCTCCTTACTAAACAGATAAGAGAAGGTAAATCCCGTTTTTCCGCTATTAAATACAGTGGCAGGCTCATGGATGTAAAAGACAGCCACGCCTTTATGAAAAATTTATACATTAAAGAGGAGCTTTATTCTCAGAGCTTTGGTGCAGGCTATAGTCAGGATAGAGTAAAGAATATTACAGGCACCGTCATCTTTGACGGGGAGAACATCAAGTTTAATGACCTTTCAGGCCATATCGGAGACTCTCTCATAAAAGGCGTGGATGTCCATTTTCTCAAGATAGAAGAGCCTGGCCTCAGGATGAATGTGGGGATAACCCTCGATATGGCGGCCAAGGATTTTATCATGGCATGGCGTGCATGTATGGTCCCCAAAGGCATTTACAATATCCTGGCCCCGGTAACACATGTCAAAAAGGGTAGGGTTACTTCCAATGTTTGGGTATATTGGGACAAACTATCGGGTCAGGCCGCCCAGATTCTGGGTGAGATGCATGTTGATAAATGTTCATTTAATTGGGGCAAAAGCAAAGTGGATGCGCTTACAGGTAATACCGCATCGCCTGATTTTGGTTCTGATGTGGAGGTGACACTAAAGGGGATATTAAATAAGATGCCAATAGATGAATTTAAGATGTCTTTAAAAGATCCCTTTGGCGAGCAGATATATACATATTCTGTGAAGACACATGCGATACCAGACGTAGACATCTTTCATATCGATAGATCGGCCACCGTAATATTGAAAGGTGAGGGCAAAGGGCCTGAGATAGAGGGGGACATAGATATTGTCTCAAAAGGTTTCGATCTTTTTGGCACATATTACAGGCCTGTAAAAGGTGCTGTAACCGGCAGGGGAAAGGTCAAAGGCAACCTGTGGCCTGTCTTTACAATGGAGTTTTCAGATATAGCAGTTAAGGTTCCATCACAAAAGCTTATGCTGTCTGCAAGATTCACTCAATCTGGTGGCGATATGAATATAGGAGGCAGGCTCAATCTTGAGCGATTTAAGGCCTATGTCAGGAAAAGATATCGGCCTTTAAAAGGAGGCCTCTTTGGCCACGTCGATATTGCATGGGGAAAAGACAAAGATGTATCATTGGAGGGAAATCTCATATGCAGTGGCGCCTTGATCTTTTATAATGATATGGCCACCACCCTGAATGGCCCTCTACGTATGCATGATAATACAATAGTTTCACAAACGTTTGGCTTGAAAACAGACACTATAAATGCAGTGCTTTCTGGAAGTCTTAATATAAGACATCCGTTATATTTCAAGGGTAAATTGATTGTTGATGGTCTTAAGATAGATGCTCATGGTACCGGCAGCACAGGTCTACTTAAGGCTATAAATGGGGACGGCACATTGATTGTGAGGAATATGGATGCATATGGTGTGGTCTTTGATGAGGCTACAGCAAACGCAAAGCTTAAAGATGGCATATTAAAACTAGACAATATTGAATCATCTAGCATTTCAGGGGTCGCAAGAGGCTCGGCAATTGTGAATGCGGCAGGGAATACAACCTTCGATATTACACTGTCTTTAAAAGATGCAGATATAAAAAGGGTCTTCCAGTCTCTCTTTTCCGGCAATGTGTGGATAGAGGGAGATATGAGGCTTTCAGGCAGGCTATGGGGAAGTGCGGATTCCTTAAATGGAGACATTGTGTTTTTAGCCAAGGATGGGCGTATAATGAAATTTTCTCTGATATCTAAGATTTTCGCTACATTAAATGTGTATAAGATACTCACCACTGGGAAGGTGGATCTTTTGAGTAGAGGCTTTTCATATAATTTTATTTCCTCCACATTTAAGATAAGAGATGGTGTGATGCAATTTGACGACTTTTACTTAGACAGTAATTCCATACAGTTTTCTGCTGTTGGAAAATACAATACCAGCACAAGAATAATAGATGCAATTGTAGGTGTTCAGCCCCTGGAGACTATAGATAGGGCCATAAGCCTTGTGCCTTTACTTGGATGGGTGTTGACATCTGACAATGGTGGTTTCCTTGTAATAAGTCTGGATGTTAAAGGTGATATAAATGATCCATCTGTAGTGATCGCACCTATAAGTACAGTATCAAAACCTATAATAAGGACACTTTTAAAGACGCTTAGATTACCAAAGGAGATTATTACTCGGCCAGACATATTAGTCCCTGGGAGGGGGAATGCCAAATAACTCGCAAGCCAAAGGTGGAAAGCATGAGGTTGCATGTTGTCCGTTGTAAAAAATGATCACCCTCCAATATACCACAAACCACTGACAAATAAACCACGGACTACCATTTTTCATATAAACGCGCATGAGCGCTTCGCGCGTACAGATTCCCCCTTTGAAGGGGGCTAGGGGGATGTTATTGGGAGAGCAACACCCTCCCTCGAGGGGAGATTATCTTCGGCAGGCGCTAAAACATGCATTTCAATCCCCTGATCCCCGACCCATATTTTTTCACACAAAGAATCCCTGCATCCTCTCAATGAGAGGGGGCAGGGATTCTTTATTGATAGCAGATATGACCACGCCTTTGTACCTTTTCGATAGGCCCTCTGTAATAGATGGATCGCATTTGTCCGCCTTATTAAACACCTTTATTCTTGGTTTTGTCCCTAGATGAAGATCTCTTAGTATGCCTTCTACGGCCTGTATTTTATCCTTGATATCAGGGTCTGTGAGATCAATGACTTCCAGTAGGAGATCGGCCTCTGCAAGTTCTTCCAGTGTGGCCATGAAAGCAGCTTTAAGTTCATTTGGCAACTCTTTTAAGAAACCTACGGTGTCGGTAATAACAACATTTATATTTTTGGGAAATCTGAGCCGCTTGCTGGATGGATCAAGAGTGGCAAACGGTATGTCCGCCACAAGTACATTACTCTTGGTGAGGGCATTTAAAAGTGTCGATTTTCCCGAATTGGTATAACCTATTATGGATATTATGGGTGTGGAACGTTTATTCCTTCTCTGTCTTGTGAGTTTACGTTTTTTACTTATGCGAGATATTTCGTGCTCCAACCGGGATATGCGTTCTTTAGCCCGCCTCCTGTCTATCTCTAGTTTTGTCTCGCCAGGGCCTCTGGTACCGATACCACCTGCAAGCCGACTCAGCGCCGGGTTGGCCCCTACAAGCCTTGGCATATTATATCTTAGCTGAGCGAGTTCAACCTGAATCTTTCCTTCCCTGGTCTTTGCCCTTTGGGCAAAGATATCTAAGATAAGCTGGGTGCGATCTATAACCCGAAGATCTGTAAAGTCAGAAACAGCTCTTGCCTGTGACGGGGATAGTTCATGATTAAATATGAGTAGATTTGCATCCATGGACAAGGCATCTATTACAATTTTGGATAATTTTCCTTTACCGACCACAAACTTTGGATCCGGTTTGGGTCTTTTTTGAATTACAGTATCCAAGACCCTTATCTTGGCAGATTTTGCAAGATTCTTAAATTCAGCAAGTTTCATCTCAGGCTCTTCTGACAACTCGGACGATATAGCCACCAGTATTGCCCTGTCTTTATCAATATCCACTTTTTGAGAGGAATAGGATCTGGTTATCTTCTCTTCTAAATCTTTTATAAAATTGTCAAAAGGGATTGTTATACGATAGGTAGGTACTGGTTCTAATACTTGCCATACTTTTGAAAGAGAATCTCTGGGGACAAGGTGGGCCCCATATGCAAGTAGTGGATTCCCGGTATTGGATACTGTAATTGCATAGATCAAATCAAGTCGCAACATGGCCAGATCAGTGAGATCCTCATTGGAAAGCCCTTCATTATTTAGATGGGTATGTATAAGTCTTAATCCTTGAAGTCTTCCCGGATGAGTGCGGCCCCTATTCAACTTAGGTATCTCTACTCTGGTTGCATCTCCTGCTATTACGTATTCAACAGCTCCGCCTCGGTTTATGAGTAGGGCTATCTGTATGCCTACCTGTCTGGAGAGCCTTGCCATCTCCATACAGAGTTCATGGGTAACTACATTATTAGATGAGATCTTTCTTCTGTAAAGCCTTTCAAGGGCTTTTATTTCAGAGGCTTTAAACCTTTTTACGTTGCCGTAGACCCTCTGTATGTCATTTCCCCCGTTAGGCCTTTTCTAGCATCGAAGCGTCTAGAATTACCTTCGCCCTGTTACTTACCATCTCTATAAGGATAGAAACCCTGCCTTCATCTGAATCCCATGTCGCGAATATTCCGTAGATATCTTTCATGGGTCCGGATTTTACCCTTACAGTATCGCCGGATTTGAAATCCACTGGCTTTTTTATGACCCCTGATCCGTCCTCCATAGTCTTTAAGCTATCTATAAATTCGTCTTCTATGGGTGTCGGGGTGTGGTTGTCTAGTAACATTCGTTTTATCCCTCTGCACCATCTGATCTTGTGTAAGTCTTCTTCAACAGGTGATGTGTATACAAATATATAATTAGGGAAGAGAGGATACATCTTCAATATCTTTTTTCTGGCATGGAATATATATTTTTGCATCATGGGCTGGTATACAACAATATCCAGCTGTTTAAGGTTAGAGATAACAATCTCTTCTTCCCTTGGATTTGTTTGGGCCACATACCATTTTTTCATACCGGCATTCAGTATACAATATTTCAAAGAATGAAGATAGTCAAATCGACAAGGCCAAGATAGTCTTACTATATTTATCACTCATGTACAAAGATGGAAATTGGTTCTATCACAACCCCTTGCTCCTTTAACCTGGGGATCTCCCTTTTTAAAACAGCTATTGTTGTTGGATGCGGATGGCAAGTTCCTATACCACAAGAACATTTCTCTCCTATGGTTACGAGTTTATCCAATTGATCACGGATGTAAGCATATGAATCCACATTATCTAAAAACACGTCCCTTGAGGCAAACGGCAGATCTACCTTTTTTGCCACCTCTTTACATACGGATTTGTTGGTAGTAAGGCTGTCTACATAATACAATCTCTTTTTTTTGAGCTCTTTTGCTATGGTTGTCATGATAGCCTTATCCGGAGTCACCTCTGATCCCATGTGGTTATTCACGCCTGATATGTAAGGGACACTTGAAATGTCTTTTAAAAGTATAGATCTTACCTCAGCAGGGCTCATATTTTTATATAGAGCACCTGCGCCGGGGTCTTTATCATTGGATCCTTCCATTGGGAGATGTAGTATAATCTCTTTCCCGATATTATGTAAGTATGTAGCAACCTCTTTTGAATATGGTCTCATAGGCATTATAGCAAAGGTGATGTCAGCATCTATCTTGCCAAGCTCTTTTGCCACATCCATATTTAGCCCCATGTCATCCACTATAATAGCTATACGTGATGCCCTTCTCTTAGGATATTTAAATAATATACGCCATGAGGTCTTATCTGTGCCTATTGATACATACTTATTATTCTTTATATGAACATCAGCACCTTGCTTCTTGAATTTATAAAATACATTCCGGATCTCTTTTTCAGATAGCTTCCTAGGAGAACTCACTGTGATAGTATGGCCTTTTATCCTGGCATCTTTTTTCTGGATATTTAGGTCAAATAAACAACCCTTTATGGTCGAGAGTTTGATTGGGACTATAGGAGCAGACACTTTCTGCGCTTGGCGGATAAGCTCTTTTTGTGTGAGTCGATACTCAAGATATATAGCGACCCCTGTCAGCAAGACCATGATTGAGAGGATTGCTAGTATTACAGATATATTTTTTTTCTTTTTCATGATGCCTTTTGAAGCAGGTTAAATATATCCCAGGTCTTTAGGATATCCAGGGCATATTTTAGCAGATAATCATCTTTCAGGAGTTGCTGGGTAGCTTCATTATTCTCTTTGGGCGTTTTGGAACCTTCGCCTGGTTCAAGGTGATGCTCAAGGTCTTTTTCTCTGATAAAGTTTAGAGTATGATTTGTCTCTTTTTTTGTCTCAGGAGAGGCATGTGGTTCGACCCTTATGTCTGGTTCTATACCTCTAGCCTGAATAGACCTGCCCGAGGGGGTAAAGTATCTGGCTACAGTAAGTTTGAGCGCTGATCCGTCGGATAAAGGCCTTATTGTTTGAACAGATGCTTTGCCAAAGCTCTTTACTCCCAGAATAATTGCTCTTTTATTATCCTGAAGTGCACCAGCCACAATCTCTGCGGCACTGGCTGTGCCACCATTTATAAGCACTATCATAGGAAAATCTGTATTTGAACCTTTTTTATGTGCTATATATTCAGTCCGATCTTCAGCCTTTCTTCCATCAGTGTAGACAATCTTTCCGCTGCTTAAGAAAAGGTCACTTACTGAGACAGCCTGTGACAGAAGCCCCCCTGGGTTGTATCTCATATCAAGGATAAGACCTTTAAGCGGAAGCATATTTTTAAATGCCTTTTTTATGCTATCATCAGTATCTACCTGGAAGTTTCTTATCTTGATATATCCGTATCCCGGTTCCAGCATCTGTGATTTGACGCTTTTTATGTGGATAATTGCCCTGGTAATGGTAATATCGAAAGGCATCTTCTCTGATTCCCTGAATATAGTGATGGTGACCTTGGTCCCCTTTGGCCCTCGCATTAGCTTTACTGCTTCTTCTAGAGATATATCTGTTGTAGATTTATCTTCTATCTTGATAATCTTATCTCCGGGCTTAATGCCTTTTTTGAAAGCAGGGGTGCCTTCAATCGGCGTAATTATAGTCAGAACCCCATCGCGGATCCCTATCTCTATACCCAGTCCGCCGAATGAACCAGTAGTGCTTATCTGAACCTCTTTATATTCCTCTTTAGTCAGGTATGTAGAATGTGGGTCCAAGACAGAAGTCATCCCCTTGATTGCCCCTTCTATAAGCTTTTCGGGGGCTATTTCCTCTACATAACTTTTCTCTATAATCTCGAGACAATCTGTGAATTTTCCCAGCTGAGGGTACATCTTTGACGTATAAGCGCTGACATCTATGGCGCCGTTTACGATAAAAAACCCAAAGCAGGCAATTATCAATATGATAACACCCAAAAAGAGTTTAGACCTTTTCATAAATGTTCCCGCCTTCTTCATTTTATCTATCATAAATTTTCTTATAGCACATATCTTTTTAAGTATAAAACTCTTAACTCCTTTCGGTAAAGCTGAATATAAAAATTATATGGATGATTCATCTTTTATTGGCCATTTAGGGAAAGAGAGAAAGGCCTCGCCACCTTTGGTGGATTTCGGCGAAGACTTTAGTGTGCCCCAAAGGCTGGAAGAGGAATATTTACTAGTAGTTAAAGTTGAAGGACCGTTGTGACGATAGTCTTTAAAAGAGGATAATAGTGAGAAAATATAATCTGTATATCACAAAGCCTTTGGTCGGAGAGTATGAAGCTATAAAGGAAAACCCTTGTCCTACTGGTGTTCGCCCGGAGGATTACTGGGCGGAATGTTTTACTTGGGGAGACCTCAAAAAGGTGGTGCCTTTTTTAAAATCACGTGGATGGAAAATAGTGGTAGAGCCTATTGAGGAGAGCGACATACATCACAGTATTCACATATTCGAATTTACCTATGGTATTAATCACGATGTAAAAATCGTCAATATATCCGGCATGCGGATAATCATGACCCGTAATACAAAAGACTCTGCTACCAATAAGGATGATATGTTCCTAAGGTATTGACATAGTTGCTTATATGTTTTAATCTCATAGTCATACGGAGGTGTACATATGGGTGCTCTGACCAAATTAGGTATAATAGAGGAAGTAGTTATACGAACCGGGCTTACACGCAAGGAGGCCGGTGAGGCTGTTGAGACAATGATAGAGATTATAAAGGAACAGCTTGAAAAGGCTAACTCCGTCTTGATCTCTGGTTTTGGCAAGTGGAAAGTCAAGGATAAGGTCTCCAGACGGGGGCGTAATCCTCAGACAGGTGAAGAAATTGCCATATCTCCCAGGCGAGTAGTGACATTTGCGCTATCAAATGCCCTGAGATCTAAGCTCAGTAAATAGCTACAATTCCCGCGAAGGCGGCTCAGCCCGGACCATATTTGCACCCGTGTCCGTACACCTGGACTCAGAGATAAATTGGGTAACACCAAGGACTTTTCTTTCATCAAGCACCTGCATTATTCTCCCGCCTTGTAATAAAAAACGGCCAGGCTTATAGATTAAAAGCCTGGCCGTTGAATAATCGCATCCAGATATTCTTAAACAGTGATCTTGCCCTCTCTCATGGTCTTTGTTGGTCTGAAGACCTCTGTATTAAATTTATCTGCAAGTTCATCGCACTTCTGTATCAGGGTTTCATACCCGATGCTCATGGCAAGTGTAAATGGACCTATGCCTCCGCCTCCGTTTGCCATGGCAAGATCGATCTCTTTCGGGTCAGTACATACACCTTCTTCGATCAGCTTTGTAGCCTCATTCACCTGCAGCGCTACCATATGGGTTGCATCATATTCCGTTGTCGGGGTTGATGTATCGATCTGCGGCCTTCCGGCAGACCAGTCAAAAAAGCCCTTGCCGGTCTTTTTGCCGAGGGCCCCTGAATCCATCTTTGCCTTGAACGCCTTTGTTGGCGTATAGTCAGGCGATAGTGTCTTGGCGAAGTAATCCTGGGAGTGGTACGCAATATCAATCCCTACATAATCCACTAATTCAAATGGTGTCATAGGCATTACAGCCTTGAATGCAGCGTCAAAGTCATTAGGGGATGGAGTGCCTTTCTCCATGACCCTTTGCAGAAGGAGTCCTGTGGGTGCATTCACGCGGTTGTAGATGAAACCGGGTGAATCCTTTTCCACAATGACAGGGATCTTGTTTAACTTTTTGGAGATGTCATAGCCAATCTGTATGGCCTCATCGGATGACTTCTCTCCCCTGATTATCTCAACGAGCTTCATCAGGATTGCAGGGTTGAAGAAGTGCATACCGATCACCTTGTCAGGCCTATTAGTAGCGCCGGCTATCTCAGAAATACTCATGTTGGATGTATTGGTTGCAAGTATGGCATGGGCCGGGGCCGTCTTGTCCAGATCGCTGAATACCTTCTTCTTCAGGTCCATGATCTCAGGCACTGCCTCGATAACATAGTCTGCATCCTTTAGAGCTTGTTCAAGGTCAACAATGGGCTCAAGCCTTGCCATGGCCTCCTTTTTCCCATCTTCAGTGATTTTTCCCTTTTTCAAAAGCCTGTCCATGCTAGTATTTATGGATGCAACCCCTTTGTCTACAAACCTCTGCTCAATGTCTCTCATGGCACATTTGAATCCTGCAAGGATGGCAACCTGGGCTATGCCGTTACCCATATCACCTGACCCGATTACCGTAATCTTTTTTACATCATCGATATTCATACAAACCTCCTTTGGTTATTATTCGCCCTTGAAAACGGGTTTGCGCTTTTCGAAAAAAGCCGTGAAACCCTCGGCGGCATCTTTTGATTGTTGCACAGACGCTATGCCTTCTGCCTCAACCTTCAATCCTTCGTCGATACCCTTATCAAGTCCGGCAGATATGGCCTTTAAGACCGCAGCAATTGCCAAGGGCGGTCTCTCGGCAAGTACGCCCGCAAGTTCCATGGCCTCATTCATGAGCTGATCCGGGGCGCACACCTTATCGATAAGACCGATCTCCAATGCTTCGTTAGCGGTTAGTCTTTTGCTGAATAAGATCATATCGAGTGCCTTGGCCTTCCCCAGGACCCTGGTCATCCTCTGGGTACCACCCCAGCCAGGAATGATGCCTAAGTTAAGCTCGGTCAGACCTATCTTGACCTTTGGGGCATCTGCCATGAACCTGAAATGGCTGGCCAGAGCAAGCTCGCATCCACCGCCAAAGGCAAAGCCGTTAATGGCGGCTATGACAGGTTTGGGAAAACGATCCACTCTTGTCCAGAGAGCGGAACCTAAAACTCCGCACTGGGGGCCGTTCATGGCATCACTGACGTCAAAACCTGCTGAGAAGCCTTTTTCACCTGCACCGGTTAAGATAACAACCCGTACTTCCTTATCATTCTCAAGTTCATTGAGCGCTTGCTCGAACTCCTGTAATGTGACAAGGTTGAACGCATTGGCCGGAGGATGATTGATTGTGAGAACTGCTATATTGCCCTTTTTCTCCAAAATTAGGTTCTCGTAACTCATAAAATTTTACCTCCTCATTTATTTTATTTGTTATGTGCTATGATCATCATGCACTTGTGTATTACACGACTTTATTATGTTTTGCAACATCAATACCATGTTAAATGAAAATAGTTGACAGGGATCAGGGGGCGGATTTCAGGGATGGATATTCTCCTAAACCGAGCGTGTTTTATATGAAAACAGTGAATAGTAAAAAAGGTTTTGGGTGTTGGGTTTTGAGTGTTGAGTGATTAAGAATAGTCGAGAGTCGAAAAAATAAAAGATAGTTTTATGGAAAGTGTACGGGCCCTACAGGGATAAAATCTGTATGAAAATGCCATATTTACATTCTTCGTTTATATGAAGAAACTGTTTGTTATATAGTTTCATTGGCTTCTTTGATTGGTTAGACTTGGCGCTTTGTAGTAAATCTTGAGTAATCTTGAGGTAATCGAGAGGCAAAGAAAATTAGCTTCACTTTTTGTCTCCCAATGTCGCTATTACGAAAATTGTTGATATAACGACAAAAAACAATTATAGTAAATTTTATGAAACAAGATGCTCATTCCAGAGGGTTTAAAGATAATAATAAAGAGCAGGCTACAAAAGACCGCCTTATTATTTGTCTGGCCCTTGCAGCAAAGAGGGGATGGTTTTCTCTGGATGGGTTTTCATACTTCTTATCCTCCAGTGTAATAAGGCCTACCCATCTGCTTCAGGTCGCAGATGGGCTTGTAACGCAGGGTTGATTGAGGTACAAATCAATTGGGGTACTGAAATAATGGAATAATGGAAAAAAAACAAGAACAGAAAGACCGCATAATCTTTTGCGCTTTAACCCAACACTCCAGTTCTCCAATACTCCAACACTTTCAGACAAAGCTAACTGACTCTGGTCAAGAATGGTTTTATCATCCATATCCTGTCAGGGACAGGGTGGATTTGATATGCTTGACGAAATATAGACATTTCTTTAATATTTAAACTGCACTATCAGAGTTCGTATTCGCTTATAAATTCAGTTTTTTTGGTACATGGCACATAAGTTGTTGAGGAGACGGCGTAAGAATGCTCGGAATTTAAGTTTGAGTATAAGGAGGTTTTGTATGTCAACATTTAGTTTAGATGAAGATCAAAGGCAAATCAGAGATTCTATGCAAAGGTTTGCAGCAGATGAGATGAGGTCTATTGCTAGAGACTGTAATGAAGATGCCGGCATTCCGGATGAATTTCTGGAAAAATCGTGGGCGCTGGGTCTCACCGCAAACATCATACCTGAGAAATACGGGGGGTATGAGTTTGGCAGGTTGGTTTCGAACAATGTAATTATGGCGGAGGAACTGGCCTATGGTGATCTTTCCCTGGCTCTGGCCATCATGGCTCCGAATTTATTTGTGTTGCCTATAATGGAAATGGGCACTGAGGCACAGAAGGAGAAGTATCTTCCTGATTTTTGTGGAGACAAATATAAGGTTGGTACACTGGCCATAATGGAACATTCTATTACATTTGATGTGTCTACTATCAAGACAGAAGCCGAAAGAAGCCAGGACCACTATGTATTAAATGGAGAAAAATGTCTGGTGCCTATGGCAGACAGGGCAGATCATTTTCTTGTGATTGCCTTAACCAACGGGGGGGTTGACAATAAAGATATAGATGCCTTTATTGTCGATAAATCGATGAAAGGGGTTAGTGTTGGTGAGAAAGAGAAGAACATGGGGCTAAATGCCCTGAATGCCAATACAGTAACACTTAAAGATTGTAAAATTCCCCTAGAGAATCGTCTTGGAGGTGAGAAAGACCTTGATTATACAAGGCTTATAGCATGCAGTCGAATTGGTCTTGCCGCTACAGCAATAGGGCTTGCTAGTGCAGTCAAGGATTATTGTATTGACTACGCCAAAGAGCGTATGGCCTTTGGGCATCCTATTGCCACACGTCAGGCCATTGCATTCATGCTAGCTGATATGGCTATAGAAACAGATGGCGCAAGGCTACTGAACTGGAAGGCTGCATGGGCAGCAGATAAAGGAGATGATCTCTTACGGCTGGCGTATCTCTCAAAGACATACGCATCAGAGCAGGCATTCAAGATTGCGGACTACGGTGTGTCAATCTTAGGGGGCCACGGGCTTATACGTGAATATCCAATAGAGATGTGGTTTAGGGATGCAAGGGCCTTTTCCATGCTGGAAGGCATGGCAATTGCGTAAGTTCTTATAAGGAGGGATAGAGATGATAAATTTTGAGACACCTGAAATGGTAAAACAGATAAAAGATTTGCTTCATGGTATGGCCAAGGATGTTATGCGGCCGATTGCACGTTATTATGATGAGCACGAGCACGAAATGGCTAAAGAATTAGATGCATTTGCACCTATCATGCAGGCAGGAATGGGAGGTAGCAGAAAAAAGGGTAAAAAAGAAAAGAAGGAGATAAAGGAGACAGAAGATCGTGTTGGGGCAAATGCTATCTCTGTTGCCGCTGCAGAAGAACTGGCCTGGGGAGATGTTGGATTGATGTTGGCAATGCCAGGTGCTGGATTAGGTAACGCTGCTATTGATGCAGTAGCTACGGATGAACAATATGAGCGGTTTGGCAAAAAATATGCTGCCATGGCTATTACTGAGCCAGGGTGTGGCTCAGATGCAAGTGCTGTCACCGCAACAGCGGTATTGGATGGAGATGAGTATGTCCTGAATGGTGAAAAGATCTTTGTTACAGATGGTGATCGTTGTGAGGCAGCAGTTATATGGGCTACACTGGATAAAACCAAGGGTAGGGCTGCAATAAAATCATTTGTGGTTGAAAAGGGTACACCTGGGTTCAGTGTAGAAAAGTTAGAGAAAAAGTGTGGTATTCGTGCATCAGATACAGCAACATTAGTCCTTGACGACTGTCGCATTCCAAAGGAGAACCTGCTGGGGGATCCAGAAATTAAACCCAAAGGTGGATTTAAAGGTGTGATGAAGACATTTGATAATACCAGGCCTTTGGTTGCTGCTATGGCACTAGGGTGTGCCGAGGCTGCCTTTGAATTCACAAAAGAAGCTATGGAAAAAGAGGGGGTTGAAGTACGTTATGATAGAGGTATTCACAAACAGAGTGCTATTGAGAAAGATCTGATTTGGATGGATGCCAATCTGGAGGTAATGCGTCTGCTTACAGAAAGGGCAGCATGGATGGCGGATAATGCTCGAGCCAACAATCTGGAGGCATCCATATCCAAGGCAAAGGCAGGTAAATATGGCAATCTGATTGTACAGAAATGTGTGGAGCTGCTTGGACCTATAGGGTATTCCCAGAAGTATCTGATAGAAAAGTGGATGCGAGACAATAAGGTAAATGACATCTATGAGGGTACACAACAGATTCAAATGTTGGTCATAGCCAGGAGGATATTAGGTTATGGCCGTGATATGCTGAGTTAATGAGATGTACCGAAAAATAAGATCTGAGGAGGTTAAGTAACGGCAGGTATAGGGATACCAAAAGGGATAAAGCCAAAGAAATTTTTCGGTAAATTTTTACCAGGGGCATTCAAGGCGAGTGCGGCCAGTATGGACCTGTCAGGATATAAAGGTATAAACTTTACTATGGAATTTAATATAGTGGGCACTGAGGGTGGTATTTATAGGATATCTATATCTGATGGAGATAAATTAGAAATAAAGGCAGGTAAAATTTATGGGGCAATGCTGAGTATAGAGATGTCAGATAAAGTATTCATGGATGGGCTGTCCGGAAAGATCCCTGAGTTCCCAATGGAAGATTTTCTGGCTAATCCGCAGCTTCTAGTAACAAGCCTACCACCAGAAGAGGCCAAACAAAGGATAAATGACTTGAAGGGTATAAAGGGCATGATAGAGGTTGAGGCTCAAAGAGGCGATGGCGATGAGGTAATAGGGATAAGAGTCAAATTCGATGGAGTAGATGCCCCCTCCTGTAAGCTTATAGGCGATATTGATAACCTTATGGCTATGATGAAAGGGGAGATGAATCCTGTGCGAGGATTCATGTCTGGCAAATATAAGATCGAAGGATATCTGTCATTTGCTCTGGAATTACAAAGGCTGATGCCTCTTTAGGCAATATTTGTTTTAAAGGAGGTAAAAGATAAGAAGATTAATCATAACTTTAATAGCATGTGTATGCTTTTTAATCGCCCCTATTCCTCTCCTTTCAGGGGTATGGGACATTGAGCTTCCTTACCCAAAGTATGACCCTCTATGGGATAAAGCTAGAGTACTATGGGAAAATCACTGGGATGGTAAAAATATAGATGAGATTGTTGCTACATTACATAAATTAGAGAAAAAATACCCTGGTAAGGTGGAGACCTACTTGTGGCTAGGGAGGGCATATTATTTTAAGGGTCAATGGCAGAAAAAGGGTAGATTGGATAGCTATAAGAAGTCTGAAATGTATGCAGTTAAGGCCCATTCTATTGATGAAACCAATATTACTGCAATTAAGATCTTGGTTGATACTCTACCTAATTATGCAGATAAGCAATATATTATGGATCATTATGGAAATTGGATTAAGAAATCTGTACCCTTACCTGTTGGTAGAGCCCTACCAGATTTAGGACCTTCGGATGAATGGAGAGAGGCTATAAAAGACTGGACCCAGAGGGTCGATATTGAAAAGGCAAAGGCTGCTGTCCAAATATTCAAACAGATTGCTGATGAAGATCCTGCAAATGGGCTTGCTCAGATCTGGGCTTCGAGAAGTTTGTATTATCTGGGTGAGTATCATACATCTATAGGGCAGCATAAGACAAAGGCCGTGCCCTATTACGAAGAGGGCATAACATACGGGGAGAGAGCCCTTAAGATATTGCCTTATAGTATTCCTGCACATTATTGGTTAGAGTTAAACCTCGCACGTTCTGTTCAGTTTACTAGCCTTTTCAATAAGTTTAGGCACTTTAAGCCTTTACTGGATCATATACTGTTTTGCTCAAGGGAAAATGGTTTATATTATTACTTTGGGCCAACTTTGACCTTAGCTACTATGATTACAAATGGCGGTTGGGTTACGGAAAAAGGCATGAAACTTAGTGGCCATACTCTGGAAATGGAAATGAATTCATTGGATCTGGCTGAGATACTTTACCCCAGTTATCTATATATTTTATATGGCAAGGCAGATGTCTTAGCATATCATGGCCAAAAGCAAGAGGCCAAGGAGGTCCTTAACAGGTTATTCTCAAAGGATCCAGATGCTAATAGATTTAATGCTGCTGATAACCACTGTATTGTCAGACTAGCAAAGGAATTGCTGGATAAAATTGAGTGAGAGGCTTATGGGAAGCTTCAAGAAAGTTTTTCATAGTATATATACATAGGTTCAATCTTAGCTATCATGAGATGTATAAGATTTAAAGTGTAATGTTGTAATTTTATTTCTTAGGTAAATTTTAATGCCTAAAACGAAATAAATTAGGAGGTATAGATATGGGTTATAGAACAGATACTTTATGTGGTATTTTTCATAATCAGGCATTAAGGTATGGTGACAGGTATACCTTTCTTATGGGGAAATTTGACAAGGATGGTCGTCCGACTGATGATTATAGGTCCATGACATGGAAAGAGACCAGGGACCAGGTGATCGAGTTTGGAAAAGGTCTTGTAACCTTGGGTTTAAATAAGGAAGACAGGGTAGCCATCTTTGCAGAAGATCGCCCCAGATGGATTATAGCAGACCAGGCCATACAATCATGTGGAGCAATAGGCGTGCCTCTCTATCCAACGCTCACCAAGGATGAATTGGCCTTTATGGTAAGTGATAGCGGATCAAAGATTATAATTACATCTACTAAGGACAAGGCAGAGACGGCGCTTCAATCAAAGGATAAAGACTCCCCTGTCAATTCTATTATTACCATGGGGCCATGGGAAGGCGACAGGCCAAAGGGGGTATACACCTTTAATGAAGTAATAGAAATGGGGAGAGAGAAGAGAGACACCAAAGACATTGAATATCTCATTCAACAAATAAAACCTGAAGATATCGTCTCTATTATATATACCTCGGGTACTACTGGTCGACCAAAAGGTGTTGTCCTGACACATGCAAATTGGGTATCGAACATACATCAAAATTGCAATTCCACACTATTTAAACGCCAGATAGAGCTTGATCTTCATTTGATACAGCTTGTCCATCTTCCACTGTGTCATGTATACGGCAGGACAGCTGATTATCATTCAGGGGGGCTTTACCTTGGGGGAGTCCTTGCCTTTGCAGAAGATTACCAGAGTGTAGCCAAGAATATTATGGAGATAAAGCCACATGCCATCATAAGCATACCCAGACTCTTTGAAAAGACATATGATATTGTACAGTCCACTTCTAAAAGACAGAAAGAGATATACCGCAGGATCTTTGAATGGGCCCTTCGTGCAGGGGAAAGGTTTTCAGATGGGATGGCTACAGGCATTAAGATGACCGTACTTGAGTCTTTACAGTTTGCACTTGCAAACATACTTGTCTTTAACAGAATCAGGAAGATGGCCGGTATGGAAAGATTGGTGTTAGCTGTATCTGGCGGGGGGAAGCTGGATAAAAAGATATGCATATTCTTCAGGTCTTTGGGAATCCAGCTCAATGAAGGCTATGGACTTACAGAGACTTGCCCTGTGATAAATTTCAATGAACCTGAGTTTCGTGATCTTGAGCTTGATAAGCATGGAGAGATCTACAACAGGTTTATTGATAAGATGATAGACTGGACTGTTGATGTTATGGTGACACAACAGGCAAAGGGTAGATCTCCATTTACTAATCCTATACGCGCCTTAAAACTGACACTTGCCTATAACACAATTGCATACAAGATGCGAATAAAGCCAGGCACAGTAGGCAGGCCTGTTATATGGACCCAGGAGAAGATAGCAGAAGATGGAGAGATCCTGGTAAAAGGGCCTCAGGTATTTAAGGGCTACTGGAATATGCCAAAAGAAACAAAAGATGCCTTTACTGAAGACGGCTGGTTTAAGACCGGGGATGTCGGGGAAATAGATGACGAGGGCTTCCTGACTATAACAGATCGAAAGAAAGAGCTCTTTGTCACATCAGGAGGCAAAAATATTGCGCCCCATCCCATTGAACTCGCTATCACCACAAGACCATACATTGATCAGGTATGTCTTACAGGCGATGGCAGAAAATACATCACAGCATTGATAGTCCCTGACTTTAAAGAGGTAAAAAGGTACGCAAAGTCAAAAGGAATACAGGCAGATTCCGAGAAGGACCTTATAGCCAATCCTGAGATTAAAGGACTTATAAAGGATCAAGTTGACAATGCAAATGAAGATCTGCCCCGTTATGAGCAGATAAAGTATTATACTGTATTAGATAAACCCTTTAGTGTGGAGACAGGAGAACTCACCCCGACATTGAAAGTAAAGCGGAGAGTTGTGAATAATAAGTACAAAGAGCAAATAGAAATGATGTATTCTAAATAAATGCAAAAAATGAATTGCTATTCATTCCAAGGTATGGCAGGATAATTCTGCTGACATTAAGATGGGTCAGCAAGATATAATAGCAGTAAAAAAACGAATAGGAGGATATTTTATGAAGGAATGTGTAATCGTTGATGGTTTAAGGACTGCAAATGCGCGCGCGCATGCAGAAAAGGGATGGTTCAGAAATGTCAGGCCTGATGAATTAATAACCGCTGTCTATGATGCCCTTTTCAAGAGGAATCCAAAAGTCAAGCCTGAGGATATTGAGGCTGTGTTCTGCGGAAGCGCAAATCAGGCTGGGATGCAGAATGACATTGCAAGGCTGGCCTGGCTGGCAGGTGGATATCCTGAGTCAGTAGCTACAAATGGTATCGGGCAGCAGTGTCCCTCCGGAATGTCAGCTACAGAGCACGCAGCAAGGGCTATCATGTGTGGGGAAGGTGATATCTACATTGCATCAGGTGTAGAAGATATGCAGCATGTACCCATGGCATATGATATTGATTTCCCGCCAAGGTTGTTGAACAGGTACAAGATGGAAGACATCCCAATGGGTCCTACAGCAGAAAAGGTTGCGGAAAAATGGAATGTAAACCGCAAGGATGCGGAAACCATGGCATACTGGAGTAATAAACATGCAGCAGCAGCCAGGGATGCTGGGAAATTCAAGAACGAGATTGTCCCATATGAAGGTGAAGATCTTGAAGGTAACAAGTTCATCGTGGATAAGGATCAGTGGATAAGGGACAATGTTTCAATGGAAAAGATGGCTACAATGCAGCCGGCATTCAAACCGGACGGTGTGGTCACAGCCGCTGTTTCTTCTCCGCTTACAACAGGAGCCTGTGCATTGTTACTTATGAACAGAGATAAGGCAGACGAGCTGGGTCTGGATTACCATCTCAAGTATGTCCATGGCGCAATGGCAGGGTGCGATCCAACCGAGATGGGCATTGGTCCTTTGTATGCTGCACAGAAACTCCTCAAAAGGACAGAGTTTACTGTCAAGGATATTGATGTATGGGAACTCAATGAGGCCTTTGGCAGCCAGTCGCTTGCTGTGTTAAGGAACTTAGGGTTAGGAGAGAATGCACCGTTTGACAATGTCAATGTCTGGGGCGGGGCCCTGGCTCTAGGTCATCCACTTGGAGAATCAGGGGCCAGGATTATCATTACCCTAAATAACATCATGAAGACAGACTATAAGGATGCAAAATACGGAGTAGCCATGCTGTGTGGTGGTTTTGGAAATGCAAATGCCACGCTCTGGCAGAACGTGAATAAGTAGAATCATTTAAACTTTTTGAGCCCAGCTATACTAAGGCAAATGCCATGTTATAGCTGGGTTTTTTTGCGCCTATTCTATGGGTTTTGCAATCTGCAATATCTCAATGGGCAGCTTTACCCCATATAGTTTTGCATTCTCAAGATCTACTAAAATGCCAAATTCTTTCTGTTGCAGGACAGGTAAATCTTCGGGTTTCACACCTTCTTTTAGTATCTTTGATGCCTGACCTCCTGAGAGTTTTCCCAAGACCCTGAAATCTGCACCCGCATACAATATGGCTCCAGGTATTCCCTTATAGACAAATGAAATTACAGGAACATCCCTGATAGCAGGGTCATCACGAATTCCAATGAGCTCGTGAACCGGCTCATAATCTCGAAGACCATAATATGTATCAATGGGTATACCGAATGCGTCAACGCCTTGTTCTATCATCTCCATTGCAGCGGGTTTGATGGAATCAGACTTGTCAACCTCCTTTGTTATGACAGTAATACCCAATGCGCCAGCCTTTTCTTTTGCCTCATTAGCAAATGCAATGGCATTATCATCATCACTGTGTATGACACCAAGTGTCTTCATATTTGGTAAGGCCATCTTTGATATCTTCAGTACCTTTAGAGGATCAAAATACAGGGTTGTGCCCGTAAAACCAGGCCCAGCATGGGTGAGCGATTCACACCCTGCTGCCTCTGGTATTGCTACTGCTGTAAATACCAAAGGTATACCTGCTTTTATGATCTTATTCTTGCTATATTTTGTAGCAGGTGTGCCAATAGTAAGCACCAGATCAGGTCTTGATCCTGCAATCTTGGATGCGGCCTTTTTTATACGCAAGAGTATCCCGATCTTTTTCCACAGACCTGCCTCAGGATCTGCATCTATTATGCATTTGTTTACAGTGAGGTTTTTACCCTCAACGATGCCATTTTCTGCAAGTCCTTCGATAAAGCCCTTGTATGAGTCCTGGAATGGCTCAATATCTGCCACCTGTAGCACATCAATACGATACTCCTTGTCTGCGTTGGCAAGACATGGCATTGTAACACCCATGACAAGCAACAATACCATCAAGTAAACGATCCTTTTCATCTTATCCCTCCTTACACTTTGTTTTACTGCATAAATAAGTCGACTTTTTCCATCTAATTCTTTAGAGAAATTATCTATGATTAATCTCTTAGGATAGAAAAGTATAAAAAGGTCACTTGGTCATTAAAGAAAAATACTTCATTTTCCGATAACATCACATAAGATATAAAATTATAAGGGGTATTATGAGTTTAAGAAATCGTTTAATATTGTATTTAGGGGTTGTGCTAATTGCAGCATTTAGCATAAATTCATTGATTACCCTCTCCAGAGAGAAGGCCCTGTATAAGAAGCAACTCATTGAAAAAGCAACCCTTTTAGCATCCGGTGTTGCAAAAGACCTGGAGAAGATCACTGCAATGGGCCTGGGATTAAAGGAGATAGGCGGGTTAAAGGAAAAGCTGGTTGCTACATGTAAAGACACAGATGTCAGTTATGCATTTATTGCAGATGACAAAGGAATGGTCATCTGCTCCAGTGATCCCATCATAAATACTGAGGTAAAGTCACTGAGCATGCCCATAAAGAGTCCGGCAGACAGGAAGATAAATGACAAATCTTTTATAGAAACCGGGATACCCATAGGCAAAGATACTGTACAGGGGTATGTGATTACAGAAGTGCCTCTTGATATCATAGCGGCATGGACTAAGACCAGTACTATAAATAGCGTGCTGATGATGATAGTATCAGTTTTTGTTTTAGGCGGATTAGTCGTAATTATAATGAGTAACGTTACCAAACAACTACTTAAATCTGTGGAGCACATAGGTGATACCTCGGACAAGCTATTATTGATCTCTAATACAATGGATCAATGGAGTAATGGAATGGCCCAAGGTGCTTCCGAACAAGCAGCTTCACTGGAGGAGACGTCTTCTTCCTTGGAGGAGTTGTCCAGCATGACACAAATGAATGCGGAAAATGCAGATCAGGCAAATGCATTGGCTAGTAAGGCCACTGCATCGGCTGATAAGGGTGGGACAGCCGTGGGTCGTATGATAGAAACCATTGGCATCACCAAGAAATCTTCTGATGAAACTGCAAAGATTATCAAGGTGATAGACGAAATAGCCTTTCAAACCAATCTGTTGGCCTTGAATGCAGCTGTAGAGGCGGCCAGGGCAGGTGAGGCAGGCAAGGGTTTTGCTGTGGTTGCAGAAGAGGTGAAGAATCTGGCCCAGAGATCTGCTGATGCGGCCAAGGAAACCAGTAAGTTGATTGAAGAGTCTCAAAAAAATGCAGATGATGGCGTTAAGGTTACAGAAGATGTAGCAAATGAATTAAGTGAGATAAGTGATAATATCAAGAAGGCAGCAGGTCTCATGAATGAAGTTGCTGCTGCTTCTCAAGAGCAGGCTCAGGGCGTCGATCAGATTAATGCTGCGGTAAGCCAGGCGGACCAGGTCACACAGCAAAATGCTGCTAATGCCGAAGAGTCTGCAGCAGCCGGCAATGAGCTTTCAACTCATGCCAAGAGCCTCCAAGGATTTACCTATCAATTGATGACCATGGTAGAAGGGAATCACAGGAAGGGCAGCTACAAGGGTCAGTATACAGAAGAAAGAAGAGATTTTGATTATCCAGTTAATTCCCTTTCTGAAGAGTAAGCACAAAAAACGGTTTACAGGTATGGTGTTCTTTTTTTCTGCTGAATATCTGATTGCTTAAGGAATAGCCTCTATCCGCATCTCTCCACGTTTTAAGTTTTTATCTAAAATTATACTTATCTCGGCTGAAAAATTTTTTTCCAAGCGCGACAGATAGCTTTTTTGCTTGTTTAGTAAGTAAATAGCAACCTCTTCTGACAAACTTACATTGATACCATGTTCCTTGTTTCTATTAAGGTAAAGTTGTATATCCCTCAAGACCGTAAAAGCAGAGGATTCTACAGACCTTATCATGCCAGTGCCGTCGCAATATGGACATGTAACATGGCTTTTCTCCAGCAAGGTGGGAGAAAGCCTCTCGCGGGACATTTCCATCAGTCCAAACCTTGAGATCTTCCCTGTCCTTACATGTGCACGGTCTTCCTTAAGGCCATCCTTTAAGGCCTTCTCTACATTATGTATATGCTCTTTGGATTGCATATCTATGAAGTCTATTACTATTAACCCTCCAAGATCCCTCAGCATCAACTGTCTTGCTATATCACCTGCAGCCTCCATGTTGGTGGAAAATGCTGTATGTTCCATGTTATTGGTACTTGTTGATTGTCCTGAATTCACATCAATGGTTACCATTGCTTCTGTCGACTCTATGACAATGGATCCGCCAGACTTCAGGGAAACCTTTTTGTTGTAGATCTGTGCCAATTGTTTTTCCAGTTCATATTTGGTGAACAGGGGTTTCACATCTTTGAAGAGCTTGATAACCTTTTGGTATCTAGGCATTACACTCTTCATAAATATAATAGCCCTCTTATATGTTTCCTCATTATCTATGAGGATCTCATTAATATCCGAGGTGAAATAGTCCCTTATGGATCTGATTAAGATGTCCCCTTCACGATATATAATGGTGGGGCTGGAAGATGTCCTTATCTCTTTTTCTATACTCCTCCACAATTTTAAAAGATAATTAAGATCCTTTGATAGCTCTGCCTTTGTCCTGTCCATTCCGGCGGTCCTTACAATAAGCCCCATATCTGATGGTGGTTCGAGCTGTTTTACTATATCCTTTAACCTTTGTCTCTGTGCCTCGTCCTCTATTCGTCTGGAGATACCGGATAGGCTATGATAAGGTAGTAGCACCATATATCGGCCCGGGATGGAAAGGTTCATGGTGAGCTGCACACCTTTTCTATCCTTTTCTTCTCTGCTCACCTGAACAGGTATTTCCAGGCCTTTTTTGAGAGACCTCTTCCAATTTTTATTATCTCTAAGCCCTGGTATAAATCTTGGATTTATATCACGCATTGATAGTAACCCGTTTTTATCTCTGCCATAATCTACAAATACGGCTCCCAGGCTGGGCTCTAATCTTGCAATTTTACCTTTGTATATGTCCCCCCTGATCTGCTCTTTCATCGAACTTTGTATATAGAATCCCTTAAGCAGATTATCCTTTACAATAGCCACCCTGATCTCTTCCGGGTGGATAGCATTAATCAACATCTTTTCCATACAAACCTCCATTCCTATCCGCCAAAGGCGTAAATAATGAGGTGCTGCCAGCTAGGCAGGAATAGCACCTAAGCCCTCTCTTATTATATGGAATTCATCTTTCTCCATAGATATGATTGTAGAAGGTATGTCAGCTAAAATACCGCCATCTACAATTACATCCACCATATGCCCCAACTCTTTTTCTATTTTTATAGGATCCACATGCAAACCTCCGCCTGACATAGGGACGCTTGTTGTGATTAAAGGTCTTCCAAGTGCAGTTATTATAGCCCTACAAAACCAGTGATCCGGGATACGTATCCCTATGGATTTTCTCTTTGACTGCAACAATTTTGGTACCAATCTTGTAGCAGGCAAGATAACAGTGTAAGGTCCCGGCAATAGATCCTTTATAACCTTGAATGACTTATTTGAGACCTTTGCATACATACTAATATTCTTCAAATCAGAGAGCATAATACTCTTTGGTTTGTTTGGCGTCTTTATTGTATTAATCTTTTCAATTCCTCTTCTGTTTAACATACTACAGCCCAAACCATATACTGTATCAGTAGGGTATACTATAATACCTCCAGAGGATAGGATCTCTACTACACGTTTTATTGCCCTTGGCTTGGGTCTTAATGGGTCTATCACAATGCGCACCTAAATCTCCCTCAAACACATACTTCTTGAGTCAATATTTCCAAGGGCGGCAAACATTGAATATTTAACAAATGGTATGTCTTTCTCTAATGCAGATATATATTCTCTAATCATCTCCCGTTTGCTATCAGCCCTAAGAGGACATACCTGTTTTGCCGGATCGATTTCTAATGTAGAAAAATACGCATCTACTAAATCCACAGGGCAATAAGCCAGTGGCCTTATCACACGATTCTTTTTATCGTTTGATATCCTGGATGGGGCCATGGCCCCTATTTGTCCTGTGTAGAAAAGGCGCAATAGGAATGTTTCTATTATGTCATCCATGTGGTGGCCTAGTGCAATAGATGATATACCTAATTTACTCGCCGTACTATATAGATATCCACGCCTGAGTCTGGAACAAATTCCACATGGGCTTTTATCAGGATCAGAGGCCTTTTCTATGATCTTCGATATATTTGTATCTATTTGTACAATCTCCATGCCCAGGCTTTCCCTTGCCCAGGAGACAATTTTTTCGAACCCTTTTGTAAAACCGGTTTGCAGGTGCACGGGTATAAGATCAAAGTCTATGGGCGCTGAGATCTTTATATCCATCAATACCTTTAAAAGCACAATCGAATCCTTACCTCCGGATATAGCAACAAGGATCTTATTTCCTTGAGATATCATTGTATAGTCGCTAATAGCTTTTCCTACCTTCTTACGGATCCTTCTTTCAATGTAACGTTTCTTCTTATTACTCACTATTTCATTCCATACCATATGTATGTGGTTTGCACTACATGAAAACTTTCTTATAATTATCCTTACAACGGAATCTAGCATTTTTGGTGCAATATATGGTATAAATTGGGTAGTTATAACACAACATATTGTTTGGAGTAATGGAGTGTTGAAAAGATGGTGGGCATTTACCATTGTTCTGTGTGCGCAATTGTGCATCTAGTGGGATGGCTTTGGGAATTTCAGTACTCCAACATTCCATTACTCCATAAAAGTTTTACGCAGTGGACTTTGTGCCATTGTAGGATTATATTGTTATTTTCAGGAGAAAATGGTACTTAATTTGATATATGTCGTATAAGATACCTGGTTTGTTTGCATGTCTTATCCTTGCATCACTGTGGCCAGGCCCCATGATATCAGGGAGAATTTCAAACATACTTGGAAGTGCGTATGTCCCTACATTGTATGGAATCTGTGCAGCTGCGACCATAGGTGTTGTTATACTATGGGTTAGGAACCGTCCTACACTTAGGAGCTCTACCCTTATTATAATCGCTTCTGCCTTGAGCGTGGCTGTTATTTGGATGACTGTTTGTGCCAATGAGATGATTCACTTAGCAGAATATGGGATACTGGGTTATTTATTCGCTGCCGTACCTGCTATTGGCATTATATGGGGATTTATAATATCCTCTTTTGTAGGTATATTAGATGAAATCATTCAGTGGCTGTTACCAAACAGATTTTTTGAAGTCAGGGATGTTGCTATGAACCTTATATCTGCGGGTGTGGGGATTATTATATATTCTGTATTGAATTCTCATCTTGAGTAAGCCATTTATTGATTGCTGGGTAAGCCTTGTTGGGTCCATCAAAAAAGTGAATATCATCCTGCCCCTTAAACCATGTGATCTGGCGTTTTGCATATCGCCTCGTGTCTCTCTGGATAAGTCTTACGGCCTCTTCCATGGATATCCCGGATGATAAGAATTCTGCAACATGCTTGTAGGCAAGGCCCTTCATAGATCTCAGCCCCGGATGATACCCCATAGCGATGAGACTACCTGTCTCCTCAATAAGGCCTGCCTCCATCATCTTGATTACCCTTGAATTGATCCTTTCATACAACTCATCCCTGTCTGGGAGGAGACACGCAATCTTGACACCGTGCAAAGGTGTTGAAAATCCATGTGCCTTTTGAATAGCGCTGGGCCTTTTGCCTGTAAGGAATAGTATCTCTAAGGCCCTTATTATTCGTGGTTCATCCTTTGGGGTTATCTTCTCTGCGATATCCGGATCCATTTTCAGGAGGGCCTTATATAGATGTGACAATCCTTTTTTGCGCATTAGTGTATGAAAGATGTGGCGATATCTTTCAACCCCTGTCGGGGCCTCACAGAGGCCATACACAAACGCCTTTATGTATAGACCGGTACCCCCCACTATCATAGGGGTCTTGGATCTGGCCCTTATATCTTCTATCTTTTCCCCTGCCATCTTTACAAACATACCTGCATTAAATTCTTCGTCCGGATTGATCACATCGATGAGATGGTGGGGCAGTATGGATCGCTCTTTTATGGTAGGCTTTGCTGTTGCAATGTCCATATATCTGTAGACCTGCATAGAATCTGCAGATATCACCTCGATGGGGTAATTACCCGCCAGCTTTAAAGCTAAACCGGTCTTGCCGGAACAGGTCGGGCCTGTGATTATAATCAGGGGCGTCTCCCGAGCCATCTTTCTATCTCACTTAGGGCGATCATTTTATACAATGGTCTTCCGTGCGGACATGTCTGGGGGGAGCCCACATCATCCAAGTCTCTCAGCAAGGCTGATATCTCATGCGGTGTGAGGATAGTTCCTGATGTAATGCTGCGGTGACACGCTATTGTAGCAATAATACTATGCATATAGTCTCCACCCTTCCAATTCTCTTCTAATGCCTCATGAATAAGGGATAAGATGACCTCTTTTGCCACCTCTGCTCTTAATATGTGCGGCACAGCCCTTACTGCAATAGCTGAGCGCCCGAATGGGGCACAATCAAACCCGAGCTCATTTATACCCGGTATGATGTCTTCTAAGGCATTGTATTCTGCTTGGCTCAGTTCTATGATAAGGGGGTGTAAGAGCATCTGGGGTGGTGCTGTTTCAGAGGATGCAATGGCCTGCAACCTTTCAAAATTTATCCTTTCATGGCATGCATGCTGGTCTAAGATATACAGCGCATTTTTGTCCTGAAGCAATATATAGGCAGAATGTAAAACACCTATTATATCTTTACTGGTATAGAAGGGGGCATTTTTTTCAAACATATCCTTTTGAGTATAACGATCTTTCTTATCATCGCGGCTTATCCCCTGGGAAGGGGTGCGGTAGACACCATGCGCACTATCCTGTAATCTCATATAAGGCTGTTTCGATGGCATTTCACTATCATAGCCATACTCGTTTTCTTGCCTCCATGGATATGTCCTTAATGTCTCTTTTATGGCGCCCACTATTAAGCCAAATATCCCAGATGGATTTTTAAACCTCACCTGTGCCTTTGCGGGGTGGACATTAATATCAATATCTACTGGATCTATATCTAAAAATAGGACTGCTACAGGATATCTGTTCTTCAAGAGCATACCTCTAAATCCCCCTATCATTGCTGCAGTTAAAGTTGGATCCTTTACAGACCTCTTATTCACAAAGGTGTAGACCCCATTCCTGGATGTTCGATATACATCAGGAGAGGCAACGATCCCGTGGATATCTATACCAGGGACATGCTTAGAGAATCTAAACATGTTGTCTTTGAGCTTGCTACCCAGGATAATCTTTACCCTGTCCTCAAATATCATACTTGAGCTTAAGTGTAGCAGAGACCTTTCGTTTGCCTTCAAACTAAAATCCATACCAGTGTAACACAGGGCATATCTGGAGATAATATCCACGATATTTCTCTGTTCAGTGGCAGTAGTTTTTAAAAACTTTTTTCTGGCAGGCGTGTTAAAGAATAGATCTCTTATCTCTACAATAGTGCCTTCAGGCATCCCTACCTTGCCGCTGTCTATGATCTCTCCCCCTTCAATCGAGATAAACCAGCCAAAAGGCGATCCCTTCTTTCTTGTGGAAACCTTTGCCTTACTCACAGATACAATACTGGGAAGGGCTTCACCCCTGAACCCTAAGGAGTGGATATTAAAGAGGTCATGAGTAGAGGTAATCTTGCTTGTGGCATGTCTCAGTATTGCCATCTTAAGATCCTCTTTATCCATGCCGGAACCATTATCTGCTACACGAATAAGAGATACTCCGCCCCCTTCTATTTCTACTGATATGTTGGTTGATGATGCATCAAGAGAGTTTTCTATCAGTTCTTTGACCACAGAGGCAGGCCTTTCTATCACCTCTCCTGCTGCTATATGGTTTATTACATCCTTTGATAATAGACTTATCTCTCCCAATTTTATATCTCGATATTCATATAGTCTATGGTCTTTAGAGTCTTTATCTTGTCCTCAAAGCCGGATCCGCCCATAAGGGAAGATGTAAGTTGTTTCCCTAGTTCTACCCCTGGTTGATTAAATGGGTCTATGTTCAGCAGATAGCCCATAAATGCAGTAGAGGCCTCAAAAAACACAAATAGGGCACCAAGTGT
>JAYEFR010000266.1:0-6945 GCA_034716155.1 Thermodesulfobacteriota bacterium | reverse complement strand
TTTCAATTTTTAAGAGGTTTTTAAGTCATGGGTAATCTTGAAGTAATCGAGAGGCAAAAAAATTTCAGCTTCACGATTGCCACTAGATTCAACTGATTTTTAAGAGGTCAAAAGACAGAGAAGTGATGGTAATTGTCGGCAATGAATTTTTTGATGAGTATCTTATTGATAGATTTTCAATTTTTAAGAGGTTTTTTAAGTCATGGGTAATCTTGAAGTAATCGAGAGGCAAAAAAATTTCAGCTTCACTTTTTACCTCACGATTTAAATATATTTAGAGAGAAAACAACATATATTTTCATCCTTCGTTGTGTTCGAAAAGGACGTGACCGCTCTGCAGGCCCTGCCCCAACTATAATCGCATCAGAGATCACTTAATATAATTTCCCTGTAAGCGAATTTGGATTTGCCTTTTCAATCTTGACGCTTACAGTGGTGCCGATGAGTTCATGAGACCCCTTAAAATTTACAATCGTATTCTGGGTTGTCCTGCCGGATACTGCATTTGGATCCCGCTTGCTGATTCCATCCACGATCACATCATATACGTTGCCTACCCGTGCCTGATTGTTGCTTAATGTTATCTGTCTCTGTGCGTCCTGTAGTATACTCAGCCTTCTTGCCTTTTCTGCGATAGGCACGGTATCTGTCATATTTGAGGCCTTTGTCCCTGGCCTTGGGGAATACTTGAAAGAATACAGGAGATCAAATCTTACAGTATTAATCAAATCCATGGTAAGGGCAAAGTCCTTATCTGTCTCAGTAGGGAAGCCTACTATTACATCTGCGCTAAAGGCCGTATTCTTTCTTGAGGCCTTTAATTTTTCTATTAACCCGATGTAGTCTTGCCTTGTATAACCCCTGTTCATGGCCTTAAGTACATTATCAGATCCGGATTGGAAGGGCAGGTGGATATGATTACAAAGCTTATCTAACTTGCCAAAACATTCAATCAACTCATCTGTAACGTCTTTTGGATGCGATGTGGTAAAGCGGATGCGCTCTACCTCTTTTATATCATGTATTCTCTCCAGCAGTTCCGGAAATGTTATACCACCTCTATATGAGTTTACATTTTGCCCTAATAAAAAGACCTCTTTTACCCCATTTTTTGAAAGGTTTTCAATCTCATCTAGTACTTGTTTGTAATCACGGCTTATCTCACGGCCTCTCACATAAGGCACTATGCAATACGAGCAGAAATTATTGCACCCCTGCATGATATTTATGTATGCCTTATGCGAAGGGGTTAAGAATCGTTTTAAAGGTATGATATCCATGGACGGAATGTAATGGTCAAATACAGTATCTACTACAGATTTTTTATATCTTAATGTATCATCTACAATATTTGCCAGTTTATGCAATTGGTGTGTTCCAAGTACTATGTCAACATAGGGAAGACGTTTTATTATACTATCTCCTTCTTGTTGCGCCACACACCCTGCTACAGCAATGATGAGAGATGGTTTCTTCTCTTTATATTTTTTAAGCCTGCCCAGATTGCTGAGGGCCTTCTCATAGGCCTTCTTTCTTACAGAGCATGTATTTAATATAATGATATCTGCCTCAACTGTCTTAGTTGTTGGATGCCAGCCCTTTTTAAAAAGCAGAGAATACATCTTTTGTGTGTCCAGGTCGTTCATCTGGCATCCATATGTGAAGATCTTTACATATCCATTCATAGCCCTCATTCATACAATTCATAGGTGGTGCAGTCAAGGGGGCGCAATTGCCGGTTCTGAGTGTAAAAAGGCCTTTCATGTATATTTTATTGTTGTTGAGAGCACAATTTAATGCTTTATTAGTGGTGCGATGAATAACCTGGAGGGATTTTATGGGACAATGCAGTATATCAGAGTTTCCTGCTCAAGAAGGCAAGACTGTAACCATTAAGGGGTGGATAGCAAACCGCAGATCAAGTGGGAAGGTCTCTTTTTTTATCATAAGGGATGGCAGTGGCATATGCCAGGGGGTTGTAACAAGGCAAGATTTTGGGGATGGATATGACGAGGTCAAGAAGCTCCCGCTAGAGTCTTCTGTAATAGCCACCGGCATAGTAGTTCAGGAGACTAAGGCGCCTGGTGGTTATGAAATGCAGATACAGGCCCTAGATATAGTACATAAGGCGGATGAGTTCCCCATAGGGAAAAAGGCACATGGCCCTGATTTTTTATTAAACCATCGCCACTTATGGGTGCGCTCTTCAAGGCAGGTAGCCATCTTAAGGGTGAGGGATGCATTAATCAGGAATATTAGAGAATACTTTCATATAAATGGTTTTACATTAGTGGACACGCCTATATTCACCACCACATACGGAGAAGATTCAACAAATCTGTTTTCCGTGAATTATTTTGATCTGGGTAAGGTCTATCTCGCGCAAACAGGCCAGCTTTACCTGGAAGCCACCTTGCCGGCCCTGGGTAAGGTATTTTGCCTGGGCCCTACATTCAGGGCAGAGCTGTCCAAGACAAGACGGCACCTGACAGAATTCTGGATGGCGGAAGCAGAAGTTGCATTTTGTGATCATAATGAGAACCTCGCCTTGCAGGAGGATTTTGTCTCATACTTTGTGCAAAAGACAATAGAAGAAAAGGCTTCAGAGCTAAAATATCTTGAAAGAGATGTGGGCCTGTTAAAAAAGGTTACATCCCCATTTTATAGAATAAGTTATGATGAGGCCATCTCTCTTCTGAAAAAGGAAGGATCTGAAATCCAGTGGGGATCCGACTTGGGCGGTGAAGATGAGACAATAATTACAAAATCATTCGATAAGCCGGTCTTTATAGAAAACTACCCCAAAAAGACAAAGGCCTTTTATATGAAGCAAGACCCAAAAAGGCCTGATTGTGTGCTATGTGCTGATCTCTTAGCCCCGGAGGGTTATGGAGAAATTATAGGTGGCTCTCAGCGTGAAGATAGTTATGATGTGTTACTGGCCACTATCAAAGATAACAAGCTGGATCCCGATCGGTATAAATGGTATTTAGACTTGAGGCAGTATGGCTCTGTTCCTCATTCAGGGTTTGGACTTGGGATAGAAAGGTGTGTTGCATGGATATGCGGGCTAAAGCATGTAAGGGAGGCAATACCCTTTCCGAGGATGATCTACAGGGTGTATCCTTAAAAATAAAAAGGCAGCCCTTTATAAGGGCCGCCATAAATGGATTGGAGCGGGAAACGGGATTTGAACCCGCGACTTTAACCTTGGCAAGGTTACACTCTACCACTGAGTTATTCCCGCAAAGTGCAGATAAATATATGTATCACCAGACAACTTGTCAAGATCCTTTTGCAGAAATGGTATTTCATTGGGGGAAGAGCAAGTAGGATGATCGAGATAAAAGAGATAGAAGAAGTAATGCAGATCAAGATGGGCCGTGCCTTAGAGGGCCGAGTGCTTTATTGGGTTGCTGCATACCTTGTAGACGGGCTCCTTATTGATACCGGGTGCAGGCATACATCTGAGGAATTTATTAAAATTCTTGAGGGCCGCCATATTAAATGTGCTGTAAACACGCATTATCACGAAGACCATGTGGGTGCAGACTGTCTTTTAAAGCAAAAATTTGGCATCGATATCTTTGCACATAAAGACTCGGTTCCCTTGATCAAGCAGATTCCTAAGTTGTATCCATATCAAGAAATGGTCTGGGGTTATCCAGAGCCCAGCGAAGTGGCTTGCCTTTCTGGAAAGGTAAAAACCGATCATTTCCATTTTGATGTTGTAGATACCCCTGGTCACTGCAAGGGGCATGTGGCACTAGTAGAGCCTGATAAAGGTTGGTGCTTTTCGGGAGATCTTTTTGTCGGAGAAAGACCAAAGGTTCTCCGCCCTGAGGAGGATGTTCTAGAGATCATAAGATCAATGGAAAGGCTTTTGAATATCAATACAAAAAGGCTTATTCTGTTTACATCTACAGGCAAGGTCGTACAGGATGGCAGAAAGTCGCTTCATACATGTATTAAGTACTTTCAAGATCTGTCTGAAAGGGCAAAACGCCTCAAGGAGAAAGGGCTGGATGTTCCCGCTATTCGAGATGAAATCCTTGGAGAAGAAGGCCTTTTCCCTCAACTTACTAACGATCAATTCTCTTCTGAAAATGTGATCAGGTCTGTTCTTCGTGCACAAATATAAGATTCACTAAGAGTGACTCATGTAGATAACAAGGGAGACTGCCCAATGCCCTTTTTTTTATCGATTATAACAATTTTGCACCCCATTATCAGTGAAGTAAATAAGCCTTATACTGGCAGGCACATTTTGTACTGATGTGCATCTCCGACTAGGTGGATATCAGGTCTTTACCTCAAAAAAATCTTTTCAAGAAATGTTCGCTGCCAGAGGATTAGGGTTTGCACACAGTGATGAGACAGAGGTCTTCCCTGGATCAACTCATTATTCGAAACCTTTGCGTAATTGTTTGTCTGTCATTGCGAGGAGCTTAAGCGACGAAGCAATCCCATTGATTACAAAAAATTTAGAGATTGCTTCGCTACGCTCGCAATGACAATATGGGTATTATGCAAAGGTCTCTATTCACTATGTCCTTATCAATAAAATAGGTACCTATTCCAAGATTGGAGACTTTGGCAGTGTAATGATAAACTTTGATCCTTTCCCTACTTCGCTTTCTGCGCTCACGGTTCCTTCGAGGGCTTCTATAATGTGTTTGACTATGGATAGTCCCAGGCCAGTGCCTCCCAATTCCCTGGATCTAGCCTTATCCACTCGATAGAATCTCTCGAATATGCGAGGAGTATCTTTCTCGGGGATTCCTATCCCTGTATCAGCCACTACTATTTCGATAGCAGCATCCTTTTCAATAGCGGCAATCGTAATTTCCCCATTTTCCGGAGTATATTTCATAGCATTATCAAGGAGATTTCTAAGCACGGTCTCTATTCCCTCCTCGTCGGCCAAAACCATAGGTAGCTCTTCGGGTATATCCACGCTGATCTCCTGATGTCTTTTGATAGAGGTCTCACGAAAGTCAGAGACCACTTTGTCCACTAACTCCATAACTTTTATTGGCTTGATGATCATCTGTCTCTTCCCGGTTTCAATTTGGGATAGATCCAGGAGATCGGCAATCAATTTATCCAATCTATCGCTATGCCTTTCGATAATATCCAGAAAATTGCAGGCATGTTCTTTCTCGTTGATTGCTCCTGTCTTCAAGGTTTCTACTGCTGCCTTGATGGATGTAAGAGGGGTTTTGAGTTCATGAGAGACATTGGAGATAAATTCCATCCTTATCTGTTCTAACCTTTTAATCTCAGTAATATCATGAAAGACAGTCACTACCCCTAAGATGTTTTCTTCTCTATCAAGAATAGGTGCTGCTTGTATCTCGAATGTTCTTTCGTCCAATGGATTAATCGGAAGTTCTATAATTTTTTGTGTATGTGTTTTTAAAACCTCCTTAAAGAGGTTATTGATTTCAGTATTTCTTATGCCCTCCCAGTGAAACCTGCCCAGGGTATCATCTGGCCTAAGCCCAAACATCTTTTGTGCGCTTTTATTCAAAAGAATAATGTGTTCATCCTTATCAATGGCTATTACCCCCTCAATCATTCCCGTCAGGACAGCTTCTTTTTCACCCACTTCACGAATCAGGGCCTCTATCTTACTTTTTAGTTCCTCACTCATCAGATTAAAAGATTGAGCCAGATCTCCCACCTCGTCTTTAGAATCCACCACTATTTGCCGGCCGAAGTCTCCCCTGGATATCCTCTTTGCTGCTTGTGCCATTTGGCTTATTGGCCTACTTATCCTTTTTGCCAGGGTAAATGCTATCAGCAAGGATAGGATCACTGCCAACATTCCACCCCAGCCTACAATCCTGTAAATATGTCCAACTCCAAGTTTGAGCTTATCTAAAGCCAGGGATACCCTGACTGTTCCAATAATCTGATTGTCATACTTAATAGGCAGGGCTAAATACATCATCTCTTTTTTTAACGTGGTGCTGTAACGAATACTCTTCCCTTCCCTTGCCTTCATGGCTTCTTTTACTTCAGGCCTGTTTAAGTGATTCTCCATGTTTTGCGGATCCTTTTCTGAATCCCCAAGCACAATACCTTCAGTGTCTATTATGGTAACACGGCATTGAATTTCCCTTCCCAACTTTTTGGCTATAAAATCAACCCTTGCCCCTTTTTCTTTCAGTATAGATTCTTTTACCAAGCCTCTTATCAGGATAGCATTAGATTCAAGCTGAGAGGTTAGTTGACTTATATAATAGTCCTTGAAGGAAAAACCGGCATATAGCCCGATGATGGCAATTGAGATAAGGATAAGTAGGGTTTGAGCAAAAAAGAGTTTCCAGATAATTCTTTTGCCAGGCATTGCCACCTCAACTTTTCCTTTTAGTTGATTATTTCTCTTGCGTAAGGCCAGGGTTACAGAACATATAGCCGATACCCCTTCTAGTGACAATATAAGAAGAGGCCTCGTTTAATTTTTCTCTAAGTCTTCGGATATGAACATCCACTGTTCTTTCTGTAACAAAGGCATCTTCTCCCTGGACTCCATCTAAAAGTTGCCCTCGAGTAAGAACTCGGCCTTCTTTTTGAGCCAGAAAAAAGAGCAATTTAAACTCAGTAGAAGTTAAATCAAGAGAAATATCTTTCCAGATGACTTGATATTTCTCAGGATCTATCATCAGGTCTCCTGCTATGATTCTGTTTTTCGACTCTGGCCCAGCTATCCTTCTTAAGACCGCCTTTACTCTGGCGATTATCTCTTTTATGCTGAAGGGTTTGGGAATATAGTCATCGGCCCCCAACTCTAAACCTGTAACTATGTCTGTCTCCTCCCCCTTTGCAGTAAGCATAATTATAGGAATAGAAAAGGTGGAAGAATTTCTTTTTAGAATTCGACAGACTTCTAAGCCATCCATGCCTGGAAGCATAAGATCAAGGATAATTAGATCAGGA
>JAYEFR010000265.1:0-6978 GCA_034716155.1 Thermodesulfobacteriota bacterium | reverse complement strand
CAAAAGACGACTGATCCGGCACCGATAAGTGCATATATGGAATATCCTTGACTAATACTATGATCTAAATGTATTATCTGTTTGTTTCTATCACCATGGCTCGGCTGAAATGCACACCTTGATATGACATTAGGCCATTGCCTGATTTGGGAGATTCAAGATGAAGAATACGGATAAGCCCAAAGAGCAACTCGTAAAAGAACTTGCCCAAGCGCGGCAAAGAATTGCTGAATTGGAGAACTCAAAATCCGAGCGCAAACAGACGGAAAACGCCATCAAAAACAGGTTGGCATTTGAAAAAGTCATTTCTACTACATCATCTCGGTTTGTGGGCGCCTTTGACGTTGATAATGCCATTAATGCCGCACTTGGTGACATGGGTAGATTAAGCCATGCGAGTCGGGCATATATCTTCATCTTCAGCAAAGACACATCCACGATGAGCAACACCAACGAATGGTGCGCTAAAGGGGTGAGTGCAGAGATAGATACCCTCCAGGACATCCCTGCCGACACCTTTCCATGGTGGATGAAAAGGCTTCGTGAAGGAAAGGATATTCATATTGCAGATGTCTCAAAGATGCCCAAAGAGGCAAGAGCTGAAAGGGAGATCCTTGAAAGGCAAGCAATAAAATCGCTTCTGGTATTACCTTTATATATAGGAGAAGAACTTGCCGGGTTCATGGGCCTTGACAATATCACACAATTTGGACAGTGGGGAGATTATGATATGAGGTTTCTCCGCATATCCTCAGAAATTATCGGGAATGCTATTGAGCGCAAGCGCTCTGAGGATGCGCTTAGGGAGTCTGAGCAAAGGTTTCGTTCCGTGGTTGAAAATTCTCACGACGGCATACTTATTGCGGATAATGCCTATCGATTCATCTATGTAAACAATGAACTTTGCAGAATATTGGACTATCCTTATGAGGAGATAATCGGTCACGACTTTCGGGAGTTTCTTGATGAAGAGGCCGAAAAAATCGTTGGAGACAGGTATATCCAGAGACAAAAGGGAGAGTTCCTGCCCCCCAGATACGAATTCAACATAGTCCGTAAAGGCGGCGAAAAGAGGCGGGTGGAAATCAGTTCTACTATAATCAAAGATTTGGCGGGGAATGTACAAACAGTGGCTCAAATTCTGGACATCACCGAGCGCAAGCGTGCTGAGGAGACTTTAAGGGTAAGCGAGGAAAAGTACCGAACCATCATTGAAACTATGGAAGAGGGCTATTCCGAGGTTGATCTCAGGGGGGACATGATCTTTTTCAATGATTCACTGTGTAGAATGTCGGGATATACCAGAGATGAATTCTTAGGTATGAATTATAAGGAGTACACATCAGAGGAAACTGCCAGGAAGTTGTATCAAACCTTTAATGAGGTTTATCGAACAGGAAGACCTGCAAGGATGGTTGATTATGAGGTGATCAGGAAAGATGGGAGCATAGACATTCTTGAGCAGAATGTCTCTTCTATAAATGACTCGAATGGTCAGCCGATTGGGTTTAGGTGTGTTGTACGTGACGTGACCGAGCGTAAGAATATAGAGGCCCAGCTCCAGCAGGCCCAGAAGCTGGAGGCCATAGGTACCTTGGCAAGCGGCATTGCCCACGACTTTAATAACCTGCTCATGGGTATTCAGGGTAATGCCTCCTTGATGCTTTTGGATTGTGATCCAACCCATCCTCACCATAAAAGGCTGAAAACCATCGAGCAATCTGTCCAGAGCGGGGCAGGACTTACCATGCAGCTTTTAGGTTTTGCCAGGGGCGGAAAGTATGAGGTCAGGCCGACTGATATAAATGATCTCATCAAGGGGAGCTCTGATATGTTTGCCCGCACCAAAAAGGAGATACATGTCTTAAGCAAATATCAGGAAGGCATCTGGACGGTAGATGCGGATCAGACTCAGATTGAACAGGTATTATTAAACCTCTATGTCAATGCATGGCAGGCCATGCCAGGGGGTGGAGAGATCTATATTGAAACAGAAAATGTCATCCTGGACGGGGACTACGTGAAGACATATAAGACGGCCCCCGGCAGGTATGTGAAGATGTCCATCACAGATACAGGGGTGGGTATGGATGAGGCAACAAGGCAGAAAATATTTGAGCCGTTTTTTACCACCAAGGGCATGGGACGGGGCACAGGGCTGGGGCTGGCCTCTGCCTATGGCATCATAAAAAATCATAAAGGCATCATCAATGTATACTCTGAAGAGGGCGTGGGAACCACCTTTAACATCTATCTGCCGGCATCGGATAAGGCTGTAATAGGGGAGAAGGTAAAGGATAAAGAGGTCTTAAGGGGGGAAGAGACCGTGCTCCTGATAGATGATGAGGAAATGATCATCGATATCGGCAAAGAGATGCTGGAGAATATGGGATACAAGGTCTTGACAGCCAAGGACGGGAAGAAAGCCATCGATGCGTACAAGAACAATCAGGACAAGATCGATGCAGTCGTCTTAGACATGATCATGCCGGAGATGGGTGGAGGAGAAATCTATGACCGATTGAGGAAGATTAATCCTGAGATCAAGGTCCTGCTTTCAAGCGGATACAGCATAAATGGCAAGGCAAAAGCAATATTGAAACGCGGGTGCAATGGCTTTATCCAGAAACCATTCAATATGAAAGGACTCTCTCGGAAAATAAGAGAAGTTCTAGATAAGAAATAAGCTCTTATGTGAAAATAGGGGTCGGGGATCAGGGGTCGGTTTTCAGGGATGGATGTTTCTCTCATCCCGGATATAAGACAAGAGGGGCCAGGTCTTCAAATTTGACACAAGTGTTTGTTTGAGATAGCAATAGTTCGTGCCAAGGTCATCAAGGAATCAACGGTATGAACCACAGAGCAAGCTTTTGCCTTTGATGCGCAGCAAGAAATCGGGGAGGCGAACCCGCATCTTCTCGTCCGGCGACTTGTCCTGGCGTCTTGTCCTGCATAGTTGAAAACGAAGTAGGAAGTAGACGCGAATACGGATTGAATATATCGGTGCCCTTTATCTCATATCTGCAAAGGAAAAATATCATTTTAAAAAAATATCAATGGGTATTGAGAAGGAGATGCTAAGTGAAGTTTGAAGACCTGACCACCTAACCTCATGAACACTTGCGGTAATAAGAATTTTTAGATAAAAGAGGTGATTATTTAGATATGTAATTAAGGGGGATAGTTTATGGATGATACCACTATCAAGGTCTACGGTTACCGCTGGGTTGTATTAGGCGCCTTCATGTTTATTAATGTGACGATCCAGTTTCTCTGGATATGTTTTGCGCCTATTACAGGCCCTGCAGCCGAGTTAACCTATCCTGCGCCGGAAGGGACCTCAAATGGCCTGCTTCAACTTGCCGGACAGATATCGGTTGTCTTTATCTACGGCATGGGGGTGATACATGATACATTCGGATCCTTTACCCCAGCTTTGATTCTGGCCTTTGTTCTGTTGGTACTAAATTGCATCCTGGTCACAAGATTCAAAGAATCCACATTGATAGAGGAGATGAACCGTCATGCATAAAGACCAGAAGCATTGGGAGTGAAGGAGAAAGCAAATGGAATTATCAGGCAAGAGCATCAATGCCTCAAAATTTGAGTTAGGGCAGCGAAGGGGAAAATATTTCAATGCAGCAGATATTGTGAAAAAAACTGGTTATAAAGCCAGTGAGAATATAGTACTCCCAATAGAAAAACTGGATTTAATCTACAGAAGTCTTTGCGGCATCCTGTATAATTTTGCTCCCAAATCAGGGCATCCTGGTGGGAGTATATCTTCCGGTCGTATTGTTGAGTCTCTCATTTACAATACCATGGATTATGATTTTTCAACCCCTGATGCAAAAGATGCGGATTATCTGTGTTATGCAGCCGGGCATAAAGCGTTAGGCTTGTATGCAATGTGGGCCCTTAGGAATGAATGCGTTCGAATTGCACAATCAAATTTATTGCCTGGAGAAAAACAACAAATGCGTCTTGAGGATTTGCTTGGATTCAGACGAAATCCTACAAACAAAACACCTCTTTATAAAAAATTTAATTCCAAACCCCTTGATGGACATCCAACTCCAGCAACTCCCTTTGTTAGATTTACAACAGGGGCTTCAGGCTTTGGGATTCCTACTGCCGTTGGTATGGCATTTGGCGCATTGGATACATATGGCGCCGATAGCCCTTATATCCACATCATTGAGGGTGAGGGCGGAATGACCCCTGGGCGGGTTTCCGAGGCTATGGCGGCAGCTGCTTCATCGGAGATAAAAAATATTGTTTTGCATATTGACTGGAATCAGGCTTCCATTGACTCAAACAATGTATGCCGTGAAGGATCCAGGCCCGGAGATTATGTTCAATGGAATCCGGCAGAGCTTGCATATCTTCATGATTGGAATGTAATCAGCGTTGCTGATGGTTTTGATTATGACCAGATTTTCGCAGCCCAACAGCTTGCAGTGGAGAAGATAAAGACTAATCAACCAACTGCTATTGTCTATCGTACAACCAAGGGTTGGAAGTATGGTATAGAAGGCCGGGCTTCCCACGGTGCCGGTCATAAGTTCTGCTCACCTGAGTTTTATGATTGTCTTGCCGAGTTTGAAAAAGAGTTTGGAGAGAATTTTCCCCGTTTTAATGGAAATAAGACAGCAGAAAATATTGAAAAAAAATTCTATGATTATTTGATGGTTATCAGAAAGGTTTTGGAAAGGAATAATGGGATAGCAAAGGCAATCTGTGAACAAGTAAAAAAAGCAAATCAAAGATTAAAGGATCGAAATCGTACCCCAAGGGTTGAGGCGCCAAACCTTTCAGTACTCTATGATGATAAGTCATTACCCCCTGATAAAACCCCTGAAGAATTGGTTATCAAACCAGGGCAGAAGGTTACTTCCAGAGATGTTTTGGGAGATATATTAAATTATTTAACTAAAAAGACAAAAGGAGCAATTATTGGTGCATCTGCTGATTTAACGGATTCTACAAATCTGAGTAATATCGGCAAAGGAATGCAAGCGGGTTATTACAACTATGAGTCCAATCCGAATTCACGGCTGTTACAAGTTGGTGGAATCTGTGAGGATGCAATTGGCGGAGTAATGGCTGGTGCGTCCGCTTATGGTAACCATGTCGGGGTCGGTTGTTCATATGGCGCCTTTATTGCAGCCCTTACCCATGTCTCTGCAAGACTTCACTGCATAGGTCAACAAGCACGATCCCATACCTTTGGGGATAAATATAATCCGCTGATCATTATCTGCGCCCATGCCGGATATAAAACAGGGGAAGATGGGCCAACCCATGCGGACCCCCAACCCCTTCAATTATTCGAGGAAAACTTTCCAAAAGGGACAATGATTACATTGACCCCCTGGGATACCCAAGAGATGTGGCCCCTTGTTATTGAATCTCTTCGTAAGCGTCCTGCGGTGATTGCCCCCTTTGTGACCCGTCCGACAGAAGTTGTTATTGACCGGAAAAAGGCGGGCCTGCCTCCTGTATCCGCAGCAATCAAGGGTGTGTATGCACTGAGGATCGCGAATCCAAATGCTGATAAATGCCATGGAACCATTATTTTACAAGGCAGTGGTGTTGGAAATGCCTTTGTAAATGATGCCTTACCAAAGATTCAGGAAAAAGGACTAAATTTTAATATTTACTATGTAACAAGTGCTGAGTTATTCGATCTTTTGCCTGAAGATGAGCAGGAAAAAATCTTCCCTGCAGCCCATGCAAGGCAGGCAATGGGGATTACTGAGTTTACCTTGCCAACCATGTACCGCTGGGTAGTGTCTGCCCAAGGCAGGAAAAGAACCCTGCACGCCTTTGCCAAGGGGCATTACATGGGTAGTGGCCAGGCTGATAAGGTTTTTGCAGAGGCAGGGCTTGATGGAAGATCTCAACTGGCAGCGATCCTTGATTATGCAAAGCTTATCGAGGCAAAGGGGCCAAATCTTCAAACCTGATTTCCCTATAAAATAAGGTCCTCTATGAAATCTATGAGCTGGTTGAGATTCCGGCAAGGACGCAACTCATGGCAATACGTCTCATATGTCCTCATTTCACTGTCGCCCGTGTACCAGACATTTTCCGGGTCGGGGTTGAGCCAGATTATCCTCCGGCATTTATCCCGCATCTCTTCCAGGATCGCTTCCTCCGGGTTAAAATAATTCGAACGGCCATCTCCAATAATAATGAGCGTGGTCTTCTTATTGAGTGCATCCATGTATTCCGCCCTGAAATGGCGGAAGGTCTCCCCGTAATCTGTAGCGGCATGATATTCGATATCAACATCCTTCAAAACCTTCTCTATGGCCTTGTTGATCTCGTAGTTCTCGAAGGTTTCACTCACATCGGCCAGGCCTGATACAAACACAAAACTCCTCACCTTAGTAAAACACTCCTGCAGGGAATAGAGTATGTTGAGCATAAAACGCGCCGCTGACCAGACCGAACTGGAGACGTCACACAAGGTGACGATCTTGGCTTTACCAGGCGGCCGGTTCCGGTACTTAATCTCAATAGGGTTTCCCTGGTATTTTGCAGCCCGGCGCAATGTTTTCTTCACGTCCAGCCCTCCCTTGTTCATCGTGGCATAACGAAGGCCAACAATGTCTTTGAGCTTGCGAACCAGTTGTTCGATTACATCCCGCATCTCTTCTACCTCCCTTGGCGTGAGAGAGGAAAAAGATCGTTCTCCCAGTTGCTTCAAGTGCTTCTCGTAAGATTTCACCCTTTTTAGCCCATCGTTATCCGGTCTGGACCCATGCATCAAAAGCCTCAAGGCGCCATCCAGGCGTTCATTGAAATGCGCCGACAAATAGCCGCGGTTTTCCCTGCTGAATTTGAGCGGATCTTCTTCCAGGAATTGGAAGATGGTATTCCTTGTGTTATTAATCCGGATCATTATTCCAAGGCGGCTGGCAAGTGGACCTAAGTTAAATCGCATCTTTTCAGGGACATCCTCCTGTTCCC
>JAYEFR010000264.1:0-7155 GCA_034716155.1 Thermodesulfobacteriota bacterium | reverse complement strand
AAAAGTCTGGGATACTATCCGAGGTCAGAAAACGAGAACATTATGAGAAACCAAGCGTTAAGAAGAAAAAAAAGGCGATAGCCGCACGCAAAAGGGCTCTCAAGAAAATACGCAGATTTAAGGTTTATTATTGATGCTTTTAGAGAAAATCAGATCGGATATGAAAGCTGCTATGAAGGCAGGTGACAAACAAAGACTGACCTGCCTTCGCATGCTTATTACCGCAATCAAAAATCGAGAGGTTGGCGCAAGGAGAACCCTTGAAGAACAAGAGATTGTCTCTATAATACGTTCGCAGATCAAACAGCACAAAGATTCCTATACCCAATTCAAAGAAGGCAATAGGGAGGATCTGGCACAAATAGAGAAGAAAGAAATAAGCATACTTGGTGAATATCTTCCCAAGGAGATGCCGGATTCAGAGATAAAAGGCATTGTAGACGAGGTCATAACTGAGATCGGGGCAACACGTAAGGATTTCGGTAAGGTAATGAAGACGGTTATGGCAAGGGTCGCAGGTAAGGCTGACGGGAAAAAGGTTAACAGCATAGTATCACAGTGCCTTAATAATCAAGATTAAGATATATTAATCATCAGCGTTTACACGTTCTATTGTTTGCACGCTTTTAATGTTCACACATCGGGCTAATCCTTAAAGGACTATTGACTTTAACCTCCTTAGCGAAGGATTTTTTATGGCGATAGTTCAATACTTAATGTTCCAGCTTGAAGAAGTCAGCAAGTTGCTGGAGGTCTATACTTCTTCTATTCTGGCTCCTGCCGGCTAAAAGCGGATGACTACCGGGAAATTACAATGGAAAAGGATGCGATAGAATTCACTATTGTTAAAGAATATATAAGGCCTTTCCTAACATCTCCATACGGCCTCCATGCCCTTACTGCCCTAGTCCCGTTTGATTCATGGGAGGAGGCTCAGAAAAGGTGGAGACTCCTCAAGGAGATGATGTGCCTCATTCAACAAGAAGCCCCACTCCACTTTGAACATATCCCCGATATTTTACCCCTTTTGGAAATAGCATCAAAGAAAGGCATCATATTAGAAGGGCAGGATCTGATTATGCTATCTTCAGTGCTAAAGAATATAGCCTCTCTAGGTCATGACCTGTCTTTGACACAAAAAGACCCGGCTGCCCTGGTGAAAGATATAACACCTTTTGCATCGCTCACAGAAGAAATAGACTTAAGCCTCGAAGATACAGGAGAGATATCAGATAATGCAAATCCCATATTAAAGGATCTACGTTTAAGATTCAGGGCCACAAGGGCATCTGTCCTGGAAAGACTTGAAACCATGCTCAAAAAGCTAAAACCTCATTCTATTGTAATGGAGGATATTATCACTACAAGAAATGGCAGGTTCGTCATCCCTCTTAGTCATGATTATGGGAGTTACCTCAAGGGCATAACACATGATTATTCCAGAACTAGACATACAGTATATGTAGAGCCTTTAGAAGTAATAGAACACAATAATAACCTAAGTCAATTAAAGGTACTTATCCGTGATGAGGAACTCAAGGTCTTGAAACACCTTACCTCTCTGATCTGGGGATCTATTGAACAGATACACACTAATCTTAATACGTATGGAAGGCTTGATCTCATCCATGCCTGTGCCCTATGGGCATTAGAGACAAATTCTACCATACCAAACCTTATCTCAAAGGGGATCTCTCTTAAGAAAGCGAGGCACCCCATTTTATCAGCATGTTTGGGGCCGAAAGGCGTTGTGCCTGTAGACATCTCTGTGCCTGGTGATAAAAACTGCCTGGTAATCTCCGGGCCTAATGCCGGGGGTAAGACAGTAGCTCTAAAGACCCTAGGGCTTTTAATCACAATGGCAAAGAGTGGACTGGCCATCCCAGCGCATAGTTCCTCTCAGATACCCCCCATAGGCAGGATATGGGTAGAGATGGATAACAATCAGGATATCAGACGTGATCTCTCTTCCTTTAGTGCACATGCATTAGCCTTGAAGCATATCTATGAACATGTATCCCCAGGAGATCTAATCCTTTTAGATGAACCCGGGGCAAGTACTGACCCGGACCAGGGAGGTGCTATTGCAGTGGCATGTATAGATGCATTTAGAAAAAAAGGGGCTTATGTGATTACTGCCTCACACTTGGGCCTTGTAAAGATGTACGGAATTTCACATAAAGGGGTAATAACCGCCACTACCACCTTTGATGACGAGAATATTAAACCATTATATAAACTGGAGTATGGTACAATCGGCCGGAGTAAGGCCTTTGAGATCATGGAATCTATCGACTTCCCAAAAGGGTTAATCGATGAGGCAAAAAGTATTGCATCCGGCAAGACAGGTACCGCCCTTGCTAAGGCATTGGCGGATATCAGCCACACAAGTCTCATGCGCAAACAGGCATCTCACGAGGTAGAAAAGTCAAAGGAATTACGGGAAAAGGCTGAGAAAACCTTGCTGGAGATAGAAAGACTAAAGTTGCAAAGCGCCTTGAAATATAAACGCTTATTGGACGAGATCGATAGATTGCCTAAGGTGCTCCAGACAAAGGCCGATAGGGATGATCTAAAAGGGATAACCGCTTCTCCCGAAGCCTTAGAATTAGAGGCTATATTAAAAGAAGAGATCGAACCTCTAGCGAAGAGGGCCTTAAACCTGGAAACAGGTGCTGAGGTAAGAATGATCGGGACTGATACCAAAGGGATAATAAGTAGCATCTCCGGCAATACGGCAGAGTTGATATGTGGCAGTAAGAAGATAACGATAGGTATAGATCAGATTGAAGCCTTAAGTGAAGACACATTAAAGACATCTTCTGCTAATATTTATCAGAATAATACATGCAACATTCCCAAATCTATGGTACTACCTGTGGTTGTTGTAGGCCTTCATGTGGATGAGGCCTTATCCGTGGTAGAAAAGGCCATTGATGATGCAATTATATCCGGTCAGGATAAGTTGGAGATCATACATGGTAGTGGAACTGGCAGACTAAAGAATGCTATAAGAGACTATCTGAAAGATCTCTCTTATGTAAGGGAGTTGAAAGACGCCACTATTACAGAAGGTGGTGGCAATAAGACTATAGTCAGCCTATAGCGAATTAAAAACCAATGAGCAAAGAAGATATCGGAAACATTAAAACCCACATAGATATAGTTGCTATTGTCTCTGAGTATGTAACCCTGAAGAGGAAGGGAAAGTCGTACTGGGGCTTGTGCCCATTCCATGAAGAAAAGACCCCCTCATTCCAGGTAGACCCGGCAAGACAGATGTACAAATGCTTTGGCTGTGGTGCAGGTGGAGATGTAATAAATTTCATAATGGAAATAAAAGGACTAAGCTTTTATGATGCCTTAAAAGAACTAGCTGTGAGCGCCGGCATACCTCTTCATCAAGACAAGGGAGATCGAAACAGGTCTTCCCAAAAAAAGGTCTATTATGAGGCAAACAGGTTTGCAGCAAAATTTTACAGTGAAGTCCTGTTCTCTACTGAAGGAAAGAGCGCTTTAAAATATCTGAAAGATAGAGGCATTGCTGAAGATACAATCAAAGAGTTTTCTTTAGGTTATGCCCCGGATAGATGGGATAGCTTAGTGAATCTTCTCAAGAAAAAAGGGGGCCAAACGGCAATTGCAGCCAAAAGTGGCCTTATAGCTGAAAACAAATCCGGGACTTACTACGACAGATTTAGAAACAGAATAATATTCCCCATAATTGATCTGGGGGGTGAGGTGATAGGGTTTGGCGGCAGGATTATGGGAAGCGGTGAACCAAAGTATCTTAATACCCCGGAGACACTGGTATTTGAAAAACGAAAAGTCTTATATAACCTGGATCGTGCCAAGAATCACATACGCACTGAGGGCGCGACTATAGTTGAGGGTTATATGGATGTAATTTCCCTTTACAATGCCGGGTTTAAGACTGCCGTAGCAACACTCGGCACATCCTTAACAGAAGACCATATAAGACTCTTAAAACGGTTTACTAATAAAACAAGATTGATTTTTGATGGTGACAAGGCGGGAAAGGCAGCTATGACAAGGGCTATAGATCCATTTTTAAAGACAGATATAATACCGGAGGTCGTTGTGTTGCCTGAGGGTAAAGATCCTGATGACATCGCCTCTGTAAGCATAGATCCATGGTATGAGTTGATATCTAAAGCCGAATCCATATGGGATTTCATTTTTCATGAATCGTTTTCCACTCGAGATACATCGAAACTCGAAAACAACCTGAATATATTAAAGGAATTGATTCCATTAATTTCAAGGGTAGAGAATCCCTTTATGAGAGATCTCCTGATCGAGAGACTCTCTATTGGTGTGGGAGTAGGACAATCGGTGATAAGGGAACAACTGCGCTCTCCAAATATCAGTGGGACGTCTACCGATTCGGAAGCCAATGACAAAGGCAGAGATTTTGTGGAGGAAACCATTGTGAGGTTAATGCTTTTTGACAAAAGGGCCATAAAGCTTATACAAAAACTTGATCTCGGACATGAGTTCAAACAGACACATCTGGTGCCTTTGGTGAACTATATGTTGGAAAAGGGGAATGCCATCTTAGAGGATCCAACCTGTTCAGATGATATAAGGAGGGCTACATCAAGATATATAGTGCAAGGTGAAATATCTGGAGATAAAAAAAAGGCCTTAGTCGATTCAACCTCCAAACTTATGAGAAGAATCCTTGATAGAGATCTAAATAATATTCAAGGTGAGATCTTAAAGGCCGAAGAGAAAAAAGAAAAAGGCCGTATTGTTGATTTAGTAAAGATAAAAGGAGAAAAAATAATAGCTAGAAGGGATATATCTGATAATATTGTGGAGGTGCTGGAAAGGATATGAGCGAGAAAAAGACTTACACAAAAGAGGTTCAAAAACTTATAGCCATGGGTAAGGCAAAGGGTTATCTTACATATGATGAAGTCAACAATGTACTCCCGGATGACATAGTTGCTCCAGATGAAATTGAAAATGTTATGGATCTCTTCTCTGAAATGGATATACATCTGGTAGATACCGAGGCGGGCATTCTTGAAAGTGGGGCACATCTAATTACAGGGAGCAATCCCATTAGATCTACGGATCCTGTCAGGATGTATCTCCACGAAATGGGGGATGTTTCCCTGCTTTCCAGGGAAGATGAAACCGAGCTAGCAAAAAGGATAGAGGCTGGTCAAAGACAGATTCTAAATGTTATTATTAGATCCCCTGTAACAGTAAAGGAGGTAATTAATATCGGGCAAAACCTGATAAAAGGAAAACTTAGGGTAAAGGATATAATAGACCTTGATGATATGCTTGAGGCTGACGAGGAAACAGCAACGATACTTATCATAGGTGTTATCAAAGAGATCGAGAAAAAACAGGCGGTACTAAAGGAATTAAAATCCAGGCTCTTTCACTTAGCGGCCGATGCGGATAGAGAGATAACAAAACAGGATATGGTGAAAGTGAGTATGGAGATAGTGAGACTAATGTACAATGTCCATTTCAGCCAGGAACAGATAGAGGCATTCGGCAACAGGCTAAAAGATCTGAGAAAACAATTAGAGGGCAAAGAAAAAACCATCTCTTATATTGAGGACTCCCTTGGTATTACTTATCAAAAAATCAAAGAGATAGAAAAGGCTGTTAAAGAAGACATCTGCTCTGAAGACATCAACACCTTTTTAAAAGATCAAGGACTTTGCAAAGAAGAGTTTCTAACAAAGGCAAAAAGACTCTCAGATGCAAAAAGAGATATAAAGAAGATAGAGATCGAAGGGGGACTCACCACCAATGGCTTGAGAAAGGCTGTTAATACCCTGGAAGAGGGGGAATACAAGGCAAATGCCGCTAAAACAGAACTCGTACAGGCAAATCTAAGGTTGGTTGTAAGCATTGCAAAGAAGTATGTAAACAGGGGTCTCCAATTCTTAGACCTGATCCAGGAAGGCAACATCGGCCTTATGAAGGCCGTAGAAAAGTTTGAATATAGACGTGGTTATAAGTTCTCTACTTACGCCACATGGTGGATAAGGCAAGCTATCACCAGGGCAATTGCGGACCAGGCCAGGACCATCAGGATACCTGTTCATATGATAGAGACTATAAATAAACTTATAAGGTCATCAAGGGTTTTAGTCCAGGAACTCGGCAGAGAGCCTATACCTGATGAAATTGCTCAAAAGATGGGATATCCCGAAGATAAGGTGAGAAAAATATTAAAGATCGCTAAAGAGCCTATATCTCTGGAGACACCTATAGGAGAGGAAGAAGACTCTCATTTAGGCGATTTCATAGAAGACAAAAAGCTTCCTTCTCCTTCAGAATCTATGGTTTCTAAAAACCTTTCAGACCAGGCGAGACGGGTCCTTGCGACATTGACCCCCAGAGAAGAAAAGGTACTGAGAATGCGCTTTGGGATTGGTGAAAAATCAGACCACACCTTAGAAGAGGTGGGTAAAGACTTTACTGTGACCAGAGAAAGAATACGACAGATTGAGGCCAAGGCATTAAGAAAATTAAGGCATCCCAGCAGATCAAAAAAGCTGCGGTCATTTCTGGATTGATCCGCCTTATGAGATTCAAACTATTTTTAAGGGTCTGGTCTCAACCCCTTAAAATCTCTTTCCTAAGAAATGGGAAAAGGCTGCAGTATTGACATATTCAGACTGACCAGTATAGTAATGACAAACCATAACGAGAAATTCATAGGCCAAAGGAGGTAAACAAATGGCAATGGTAGACTTTTCTCTGGAAGGGAAACTCGCCCTTGTGACAGGAGCAAGCAGGGGTATTGGGGAGGCTATAGCCACTACATTGGCTGAGTATGGTGCACATGTTATTCTGGTAAGCAGGAAGATTGAAGGACTCAATAAGGTGGCAGAAAAAATTAAGGCAAACAATGGAAAAGCTATACCTGTTGCCTGTCATACAGGTAAGTTAGAACAAATAAATGCGCTGTTTGAGGAGATAAAGGATCGTTTTGGCAGGCTTGACATACTTATCAATAATGCAGCCACAAATCCATATTTTGGTGATATGATAGGGGCAGATGAAGGGATATGGGACAAGACACTCGATGTAAACTTAAAAGGCCCATTTTTTATAATACAACACGCGGCAAAAATAATGATAGAAGGAGGAGGAGGG
>JAYEFR010000263.1:5134-7253 GCA_034716155.1 Thermodesulfobacteriota bacterium | reverse complement strand
TTGGTTTTGCAACTGAACTAGGTTTTTATTAGATAGAGTGTATTGCACAGCAACACTATTTTATCATTTATAAATCTATAAATCTTATGGGAGGGGTTATATGGCCTACAAGGTACTAAGTAATACCGAAGCCGGAGTGATCGCAGCCATGGGAAGAGGTGTAATCCCAAGAGGTGGCGAAAATTTTACCCTTGGAGCAGCTGACTTGGAAGACAAGTGGCTACCCAAAACAGATTATATGCTATCAAGGATGCCTCCCCTGACCCGTTTGGGGCTAAGGCTTGGAGTACGCCTCCTTAATTGTGTATGGCCCCTGCTATACTTAAGAGAGCTAACCGCAATGACCTCTATGGATGAAAATGAACTCACGGAAATGTTTTATATGATTGAGAATTCAGAATTTCCTGGCCCTTTGTCCCTGCTTATAGTCAAGATACTGGTCTTCCCTGCCTTCTATGGACTTGAAGAGGTAAAGGATGCCATAGGATATAAAGAGAAGTTTCCAAACCATCCGGATTTTGAAGGGCTGAAAGATTAAATAATGGAAGGTGAATCATGATAAAAGAGTTCAAGGATATAAGTAAAAATATAATAGAAGAAGCAGATGTATGCGTTATTGGCACTGGCGCAGGTGGTGCAGTGGCAGCAAAGGAGCTGGCCGAAAAGGGACTCAGCGTTGTGGCATTAGAAGAAGGCAGCTATTTTACATACAAGAACTTCAATCAAGACCCGGGGGATATGATGGCCATGATGTATCGCGATAGCGGAACCACCGTGGCTTTAGGGCTTCCACCCGCATCCATCACCATGGGGAAATGTATAGGCGGCACTACCACTATAAACTCTGCCACATGCTTCAGGACGCCACAAAAGGTAATTAAACACTGGAAAAGGGAATACGACTGCTTAGGGCTGGAATATGATACGCTTGTCCCCTACTTTGAAAAGGTTGAAAAAGAAATCAGTGTAACCGAGCTTTCAGAAGATATCCTGGGAAATGCCTATCAGATTGTAAAGCGTGGTGCCAAAGAATTAGGCCTTGAGGCAAAGCCTTTAAAGCACAATGTAAAGGCCTGCGATGGGGCAGGCGTGTGCCAATGGGGATGCATCAAGGGCGCAAAACAATCTACAGAGATATCCTATATCCCAAAGGCTGATAAGCTAGGTGCAAGGATATATGCCAATTGCCATGTAAGAAGACTCGACGTGGAAAGCGGCAAGGTAAGGTCTGTTCATGGGTTCTTTATTGACCCGGTGACGGGGAAAAGGCGCTATTCTATTACAGTCAAGAGCAAAGTTGTATGCCTGGCTATGGGCTCCATGATAACACCTGCTTTTCTTTTAAAACAAAGGCTTGCCAACATATCAGGCTGGGTAGGCAAAGGCCTTACTATACATCCATGCGGCAGGGTAGTGGCAGAGATGGAAGAAGAGGTAAATGGACACCACGGCGTATCCCAGGGTGGACAAATCGATGCCTTTGAAGATGAAGACATCATGCTTGAGGGGATCTTCATTCCACCAGGGGTAATGACCATGGCGCTGCCTGGTATCGGGGAAGAACACAAATATCTTGCAAAGCACTATAATAATCTTGCTGCCTTCGGGGTGATGATATGCGATACCACAAGAGGCAGGATCTTCCCCGGCCTCCTTGGATATTCATATATTGCATGGTACTCCATGAACCAGACAGATACAGATAAACTGCAAAAAGGTATCTCTATAGTCGCGGATATATTCTTTGCAGCAGGCGCCAAAAGGGTGTTTACAGGGTGCTATGGCATGCCCATCTTAACATCCAGAGACGACCTGAAGACGTTCAAGGCTATGAAGACCAAACCATGGCACTATGAGGTCACTGCATTCCATCCCTTAGGTACCTGCAGGATGGGAAACGACCCAAGGAGATCCGTAGTAGATCTGAATCTGGAAGCACACGATATAAAAGGATTATTCATCACAGACGGGTCTCCGTTCCCCACATCCCTTGGGGTAAATCCACAGGTGACAATAATGAGCTTTGCTACCAGGGCCTCAGATTATATTGCAGAGAATATAAACAGATATTAGGTGGCGATTTCATAGGATCGTCATCGACGATTTAATTTGCTTGAAT
>JAYEFR010000263.1:0-5034 GCA_034716155.1 Thermodesulfobacteriota bacterium | reverse complement strand
GGGGTAAATCCACAGGTGACAATAATGAGCTTTGCTACCAGGGCCTCAGATTATATTGCAGAGAATATAAACAGATATTAGGTGGCGATTTCATAGGATCGTCATCGACGATTTAATTTGCTTGAATGTAACTACTCAGGTGGATAGGCTAAAGGCTGAAGGTTTTTAAGGAAAAGATTTGCAAAACCCAATAATAGCATAACCATTCAAGTATAATACTCTCCAAATACGGCCTTTGCCGCCCAAGGGGTATCAGTATCCTTCAGTCTAATAGCCTTCAGGCTAATAACCTGAGCAGTTACGCTTGAATTTACATAGAGAAGGAAATACTGAGAGGCCAGGGGGCAGTGCTATCCCAAATTAACACTTGTGCCAAGTTTGAAGACCCGACCCCTTCCTTTGCCCTTAATTGAAGAGGATATTAGCCCTAATCGCTTCGCATCACCCGCCGCCTTGGAGCGTAGCGGAAAGGCGGTCAGAGTGAATGCGGTGGTCAGCCGGATTTATTCTTTAAATAAGCGCAATTGGTTCGTATAATTAAAAATTCTTCTTTCTGCTAATTTTACGTATTCAGGATCAATATCATAACCAATATAAATTCGGTTGTCTTTTATAGCTGAAAGACACGTTGTTCCACTTCCGACAAAAGGGTCTAGAAGAACGTCTCCTTTGAAAGTATATAATTGAATCAGACGATGAGGTAATTCTTCTGGAAACGGTGCGGGATGTCCTATTTGTCTTGCTGAAACAGCTGGAAATGTCCATACACTTTTTGTCCATTCCAGAAACTCTTCTTTTTTAATTGTGTTTTCCTTACCCCTTTTTTTTCTTGAAAATGTCTCTTTTGAAAAAATCAGAATATATTCATGAATATCTCTCAAAACAGGATTCGCAGCCGAAAGCCAACTTCCCCATGCAGTTGATGGACTTGCGCTTGAAGCCTTGTTCCAAATTATTTCACCACGCATTAAATAGCCAATGTTTTGCATTCCTTCTATGATGTAACTGTGGAGCGGTATGTAAGGCTTTCTGCCAAGATTGGCAACATTGACACATACGCGTCCACCAGGGACCAAAACACGGTATGTTTCCCGCCAAACAGTATTTAATAAATTCAAATATTCGTTCAAACTCAAATCATCATCATATTCCTTAGATACATTGTATGGAGGCGAAGTAACCATTAAATGAACACTATTATCAGGCAGTTCATCCATTTTTTCACTGGATTTACAGAAAACTTTGTTAATATATTCTTTAGGAATTTCGTTTTCAATGTATTTTACCTTTTCCCCATTACGTAAGCCCTCATACAATCTGCTTTTATAAAACTTACTCGAATCGTGATTGATACGCCCAGGGGTTCCAAATGAACTGGTCTCAGTACCGATCCTTTTTTGTATACGTGTTTCTTTTTCCATTTTAAGTCCCTATAAGGGATAAGAATTTTTCCGCTTTTCCCTCAAAATCAGGTTCTCTGTTTGCAATTTCAATAAGTTGTCCTAATTCATTTTTTGTTTTCATGCCGGAAAAAAATTCTCGTCTTTCAGATAATAAATCATCAAGTTTTTGCTTCAATTCGTTATATGAATCCATTCTAATAAAGCCGTTATAATGTGTTTGCTTCAAAGTATCACCTTTGTCGTCTAATGGTTTCGGATTAACAGACCAAAATCCTTGAATCATTCCTGCATGATTAAGACGGTCAACCTTTGTAATATAACTTTCGGTGATTGGTGTGTTTCCAAGAATAATTATTGGAATTTGCGAAGCACTGTAACCGGAAACACGTATGTTGATGCTTTTGCCAATTGCCTTTAGCATTGAGTCTGAACGCAATAATCCAGGATTCCCTTTATGAGTTTTAAAATCTCCCAAACAAATCAATTCATCATTTCTTAATTCCCAGTTCCAGACAATCGACATCTTCACTTCAAAAATTACCGCAATGTTTTTAGCCGCTTGTTCTCTTTGTCTGCTTTTGCACAATACTACGTCAGCAGGGGACTGAGCTGTGAGACAAATTTCATTACATATTGCTCCTTGAACGGCGTAAAGCCCTTTGGATTTAGCAAATTTTTGAAGTAAATCCACCGAATACTTTTCAGTAAAATTGCCAATAAGGGCATTTCTGCTTTGCAATGTCGATTTTTTCCCCTTGTATGATTTCGGCCAGTAGGCATAGTAACGGGAATCATCACCTAAGTAAAAAAGTTGTTCAGGCGAGGCAAACTTCCTTGACTTATTGAAAAATTCAAATTCTTTTTCTTTTGTCCAAAGTTCAGGCATTAATTATCCTTTCGTTGAGGTCACTCTGAAATGTAGCAAATTTTTCTTCACATTGATAGCATTCAATTTTTCTGGCTAACGTTTGGAATCACCAGCCACAAACATTGCGGGACCATAAACCTTGAAGTAATTCATTCCGAGGAGCGGTGTTCCAGACAATAATAGGCGCCGATTTGTTTGTGGTCTGGTGCATTGAATTGTTGGCCTGCTCTTTTATAATACCGCAATATATTCTGCTGAAGCATGTGATTTAGGAATAGTCTCGTGATCTTCTTTTAATCCTTTGATATGTAATTCAATAGCCTCGTGCATATTTTTTGCAGCTTGGTCCTTTGTTTTGCCTGTTGCAATGCAACCGGGAAGATCAGGGGAATATGCAGAATAATTACCATTGGCTTTCTCTATCACTATTAAAAACCTTCTCATTTTATTCTCCTTATTTTTCTGGCTTCTTTATCCCGGCTTGTTTGAATACACTATTTAAAGTTCCACTGGCCAAATCATCACCAGGATGACCAGCAATAGTTACGCGTCCTCTCTTTTCTGGATGCTTGTATTGTCGATGGCTTCCCTTTTGATGTACTTGATACCGACCATCATTTTCAATAATTTCTATGACATCTCTTATTCTCATATTTTTATAGAAAGATTAGATTATATAATGCTGATATCTCAGTCAAGTATATTCAGGCCAACATTTGAATTCAGCCGCCGCTTTTAGCGGGGGAACTGCCCGGTCGGTTGGAATGAATGGTTAGGCCAGTTTTCATTTTGTCCAATGTCAAGGGCTAACCTTGTTACTCCTCGAGCTGACCCCGTTGCTCCTCTCTTTTTAGATGTCATAATTAAAAGCAAGAGTCAAACGAAGACTCGGCCCCTCATTTAATGGAGTTCGAAGGGGAAAAGCCATCGTTGAATTTAAATCGTACATAATATTTGATAATTAAATTCATACTTTAATGTACGTCCCCTATTTCTTCTTTTAGGCCGAACGAGTGAACTCAACAGCCACTTTTAGCGGTCGGCTGGAATATCCTCAAAGGTCAAACGTAGATCTGACCCCTTGACATGCCCATTTTTTATAATATTAGTTAGTGTTTATTTTAGCTTTTTACTTGAGCTTTAAGACCTGACCCAATTCCTTTTTATCAAGTAGAAAACGAATAACATATTTTTCTGATAAACGAGATAGTTAAATGATCTCTATGAGCTGAATATCGAAAGTTAGGTCTTCCCCGGCCAAAGGATGATTGGCATCTAAGGTCACATCTGATTCGGAGACTTTAGATACTGTGACTATAATTGCCTGGTCATTTTCTTGCCGGAGTTCAAGCTGCTGACCTATCTCCGGCTGAATATTTGGCGGGAATTCATTTTTAGGCATATCTAAGAGCATTTCTTCACGGTATGGCCCATAGGCTTCATCTGAAGGAATGGTAAAGGTTTTTGATTCATCCAGATTCATACCTATTATGGCCTTTTCAAAGCCTTGGATTACCTGATTTTCGCCTAGTTTAATTTGCAGAGGTTCGCGGTCAATAGAGGTATCAAATACTGTTCCATCTTCCAATCTACCTGTGTAGTGGATTTTGACCATGTCACCATGTTTTGCCTGTGTCATTTTTTTGCTCCTTTTGGTTTGTAGTTAATAAAGTTCTGCCATTCCCGTTCTGCCGCCACTGTGAAATGATCGGCTGGGACGAATGGTTAGGCCAATTTGTGCATTTTGTCCAATGCCAAGGGCTAACCTCGTTGCTCCTCTCTTTTTAGATGTCATAATTAAAAGCAAGAGTCAAACGAAGACTTGGCTCTCATTTAATGGAGTTCGAAGGGGAAAAGCCATCGTTGAATTTAAATCGTACGTAATATTTGATAATTAAATTCATATTTTTATGTACGTTATATACAAAAATAACAGGAGGTTATACTCCCAATGATGGAGAAGAAAAAAAGTATTATCTACTTGTAATAACATAAAAAAAAGCCTCCTGATAACATTAAGTCGACCAGACTAAAAATAATTATCAGGAGGGTTATATGTGTCCCCTATTTTAACCTTGATTAAATTCATATTTTAATGTACGTCCCCTATTTCCGTCCATCTTCTTGGCGAACTTGGCGTATTGGCATTTCGAGAATGGGTACATTGTCATGCTCCAACGTCACGCATCACCTGCACCCAAAGCCAATGAGGACTTCGCAAATGCTACTTTTTATAATGTGCTACACAAATGGAAAAAACGGCTCGGCTTTGGGTGTCAGCGTGTATGCGATTGTTAGCGGATTTTCTTATAACTGTTATTTCTCTTTGCTATCCTCAGATTTTTTTTTGAAGATGGTTGAAAACTCCGGTGAAACAGACTGTAAATGCAAATCCTGCTGAGGGAAAGGAATGACAACACCAGCTTCTTTTAATTTTCTGAAAAGGACAAAATAATAATCGCTGACCAAACCGGAATGTATTCTCAGTCGGGTCATTCGACACCAGACCCTGATTGAAAAATCAAGACTGCTCTCTCCATAGCCTTCAAAAAAGATTCGAATAGGGTGATCTCTGTCTTCTGCAGTAATTTCTACCTCTCTTGCCGCCTCCGTGGCCAACTTGACAATTTCATCCGGGTCCGAGTCATATGAGACCCCAAAAGGTATATTTAACCTGCGCCAATCATCACCGTATGTCCAACTGTTGACCCTTCCGGAAACAAATTCTGAATTCGGAACAATTATATCATCCCCATTAAAAGT
>JAYEFR010000262.1:0-7310 GCA_034716155.1 Thermodesulfobacteriota bacterium | reverse complement strand
AAGTTTTAGCTTCACGATTGCCTCACGATTTAAATATATTCAGAGAGAAAATAGCATATATTTTCATCTTTCGTTGTGCCTGCCGCGCAGGCATGAGCGTTTATATGAAAGAGGCGGCTGTCAGGGGTCAACAATCATCTATCATGGTCTCGCAAAAAGGCTATCGAGGAACTCATCCTTTGCGACAATAAATTCATTTATGAACATATTGCCTTGTTTGACATTCTCTCTATTATCTCACAGATAATATGTCCTATAAGGATATGGGCCTCCTGAATCCTTGGGGTTTCACTTGATGGCACTGGTATCAGATAATCAACGAGGCCCTTCATCTTTCCCCCGCTGGATCCTGTCATCCCAACAGTAATAATACCCATATCCTTTGCCACACAAATGGCCTTTATTATGTTTACGGAATTTCCACTGGTGGAGATGGAAAATAATACATCCCCTTTTATGCCCAAAGCGATGACCTGTTTTAAAAAGAGATCATCAAATGAATAATCATTACCTATAGATGTAATAACCGATGTATCTGTAGTAAGAGCCAAGCCGGCTATTGGGCTTCTTTCCATCAAGAATCTGTTCACAAGCTCTGCCGCCAGGTGTTGGGCATCCGCTGCAGATCCTCCATTGCCTGCAAACATGATCTTATTACCCTTAGATATGCAGCCAAGCATAACCTTTGCGACAGCCTCTATCTTCGGTATAATATCAAATAGATTCTCATGAAGGGTAATGTTATCCTGTATGGTTTGTTTTATAATATCTTGCATTATCTCACCTCATAAATTTGGTACGAAAAAGAACAATTATTTTGATAATTATGGTACACTATATAGCATCAAAGCTCAAATTTTTTTATAAACCCTTATGAACGCATACACTCACAACGAAGCGTGAAAATATGTTCGGGGCAAGAAAATAGTCATCCCTAAAAACCGACCCATGATCCCTGTTTTCATATAATGCACTTAGGTCATTATTAATGAATAAGGCCTAAATCCAGTACATATACCTAAAGATCGATTACCCTCTTGCCGATACATCATGTACTATGAAAGGAAAAATAAAGGATCTCCTTAATATCTATGGCGTAGAAGGGTATGTAATCACCACAAATAAAACTATGCAGATAAAAATACCCTCAAAATACAAAACACAAAATACAAAGAAACAATTTAGGGATCTATATAAAAATATTACGGAAGAGAAAGAAAGATCAGGTAACATAATCGAGGTATATCTTGAAGATGTGATGGTCACCATATTTATAAATGGTTCTACCATAATGATGGTCTTATCTAAAAAAGGTACAAACCAGGCAATCTTAAGGATGACAGGCAAGCTTGTAATAGCCGGCCTTGCAAAGGCGAAGGGCAAATGAATATAGATATCACAGGAGATATAGAACAAACCCGATGTCCTGAGATAATCAAGATACTATCCCTGGGCAAACGTACTGGAAGACTAGGCCTGGATAATGGTGGGGCAGCAGGTAATATATTCTTTGCCGATGGCAGAGTTGTTCATGCGAATTGTGGCCCCATAAAAGGTATCACGGCCATCTATGAAATGGCGACATGGACATCCGGCGAATATGCCTTCTTTGTGGACGATACCGCTGATTCAGCCACTATAGATATGCCTGTAGATAATATCCTCTCTGAAGTAGCTGACAGGATCAGGCAAATGGATCGCATCACCTCCCTTATCCCATCCGGCGAGGTGGTTTACACCCTTGATCCCGACATAAAAGAAAAGGGGATTGCTTTAAAAGCTACCCAATGGAGAGTTCTTACTTACATAGATGGAACAAAGTCCATAGCGGATATTGCCAACATTCTAGGGGTTGCTCTCTTTGATATCATGAGGATTTTCTATACACTCATTAAGATGGGCATTATAAAGGAGGGGCATCAAGACAGAACAGAAAAAGGGGAACTGGCATTATCCCTACCAGAGACACCCTTTATAGAAACTCTCGTGAAGGCGCTAACCAATGCTATGGGTCCCATCTGCCCAATTATTATAGTAGAGACAGCCCAGGAGCTCGACATAGATCTCACTACTGATGATGTAGAAAAACTCGCATCCCTGATAGAGATACTCTCCAGCAAGATACCAAAAGAGGATATCGCATTGGACTTTTTAAAGACCATGACGGACCGGCTTAAGTTAGAGGAAGAAAACAGATGAGATTACGGATATTTTTGATCACATTTACTATCTTTACAATCATATTATTAAGTGCATCTTATCTATTCTACATACAGATAGGCCACCTCCAAGGTATAAACCTGGAATCCATACAAGATCGGCTTTACACCCAGGATACCAAAATCATGCTCTGGGCCATCAATAACACAGATCCTGCATATCTTAACAATGAATCTCTTCCTGAGTCCTGGGGGGAGGTTATGACTGTAGATAATGATACGCTTAGGATCACATCATCTACAAATAATAAACACAAAAATCTCTATATGCACAAACTACCTAGCCTTTTAGACCAGGCTACTCCCATACTAAAGGCCATGGAGGCTAAAAGGCCTATGATTAGTAAAACAAAGGACTACATGGTAGCAGTCAAGCCCTTAGAGAAGGGTACATCTATTATAGGCTTGAAACCCAGAGCATGGGAGGCCGGCCTGATATCAGATCAAACATCGGCTATCAAATGGCATATTACACAAACCAAAATGATACTTATAGTAGCACTGGCTCTCGGTATATTGGCTAGCCTTATTGCTGCACTTGTTATATCTGTCGTGGTTACAAGGCGTACAAGACAAATGCTATCCGCCCTTGATGATTTAAGCCTTGGTAACTTCGTGGCCCGGGCACCGGATTCCGCCATCTGCGAAGCAAAAGCCTTTGCAACATCATTTGAAAGATTGAAGTCGTCCCTTATTCTAGCCCTGGAAAGATTGGGAGTAATATAAAATGCCAAGATCTGTTTTAATTGTCGATGACGAAGAAACCCTAACCTGGTCGCTAAAGAAAACACTGTCCAGGGATCGGGAGATATATGAGGTGGAAGTAGCAAACGATGGGAAGCAAGCCCTTTCCTTAATCGGAAACCAATCGTTTGACGTGATAGTATTAGATATAAGGTTGCCTGGTATAAATGGCCTGGATCTTCTGGTAAAGATTAAACAACAAACCCCGTCAACAAAGGTCATCATTATGACTGCATACGGTTCCTCTGCAATCAGGGCAAAGGCAACGGCAATGGGGTCTCTGTTCTATATAGAAAAACCATTTGAGATAGAAGACTTACGAGGCCTGATCTTGAAGGCATTGAGGCAGGAGGAAAACAAAGGATTTAAGGGCAGTATAACAGGGCTTCAGCTTCCAGACCTTATACAGATGAATTGTATTAGCCAGATAACCACAGCCCTGTATGTAGAAAAAGGGGAAAGACAAGGAATAATCTACTTCGAGGACGGCCAGATTACACATGCTGAAGTAGGAGGCGTTGAGGGTGAAGATGCCTTGTTTACTATCCTTTCCTGGTCAAGTGGAAGTTTCAAGTTTGCGGGCGGCCAGAAGGCGCCTTATCGCTCTATCACTGCAAACTGGGAGTATCTATTGGTAGAAGGTATGCGCAAGACAGATGAACTGCAACTAGGCCTGGAGAAAGGGGATATAGAGGATGAAGAGATCCCGCCTATAGATGATCAGTCCCGTATGCTTGTAAAAAACATGTCTTCTTTAGATGTCTGCAAAGGTATTATTATTACCACAGAGGGAGAGGAGCTCTATAGAAAAGGATCTATACCAAAAAAAATCAACGTGCCTTTCATAACAAAATTTTTCCTGAACACCTCTGAATACCTTGGTGATCTTACATCATCTACCACACAAAAAATTTCATTTATTGACCCTAATGAACTAATCCTTGTTTACCCTTTCAGGATACACATACTTATCTTATACTTCAATAGATCAATCCTTTCTCAAGAAACCATATCCACCATAGAGAGGATAATCTCCAGGTATCAGATTGAGGTTATTTAACCATAACAGGTCCTGGCCTGCTGTGGTTCTTATTATGTTTTCTCCTGCTATTGCCTGGTTATAAAGGGATAATATCATTTCCTTTTTCTCATCGTCTTTTCCATATCTGCTCATAAGGTCAACAAATCTCTGGGCAAGTGTTACAACGCGGTCATCTCTCACCCTTTTGTCTGCATAATTTACCACCATTGCCTCATTCAAACACAAACTCTTTAACACTACATGTTGGCCTATTATTTCTCCCAATTCCGGATACCCTGACTCCTCCATAAGTTGACGACCCATAAGCGCATGATCACCACCTGCGGTAATAGAATCAATCTTGCAAATATCGTGTAAGAGTGCAGCTCTATCTATAAGCTTAATGTCCAGATTCTTGCCTGCCTTCATTAACATATGCGCAATAATGACCGCTGCCCGTCTTACCATCATACTGTGACAAAATATATGATAAGGCATATCCTTTTGCCTTATCATATCAAATACCCAACTTCGGCTCGGTACCATCTTCAATTATCCAAACGTAGGCTCGTATGTATTACATCACCTAAGCCCAAAAGGTTTATAGTAATAGATATGGTGGTATCTCTAGGTATATTATCATAGGACGGCTCGACATCTCTATAGAGGTCAATACTCCAGCATTGAGATGAATAGGATATCCCTTGTCTTAGATACTCATATCTCCTGGTCAGATAATCATGCCTGAGTTCCGCCACTGCAGAAAACCCACCACCTAAATTGGCCTTTGCGTCTATAATGATACACTTCGTATCCTGCCTGTTATACTCCTCGCCAATTGTTATTTCATCACCTCTATTATCAGATATATTCAATGTTGTAGAATGCTCGTTGGTAGCATATGGCCTTAAGGGCATCCTGCCGAATTCGTTAGTATGTTCTATGGCAAACCAGGCCCATGGCCTAAACTTTATTGTAGTCTCAATAAACCCCCATTCCTTAGAAATATAACTATACTCACGTTCCAACCCAAACTCAACGACAGGAGCCCCTGTACTATCACGTATAAAATTCACAAAAGAGACTTCCATATCATACTGCTTTTCCCAGTCATCTCCTGAAAATATCTCCGGGAATGGGTCGACTCCATCATAATTTTCCCCATACCTTGACTTATATGTCCACGATATCTCGGGCACTATCTGATGATACCACCCGGCAGATGCCCTTTTACTATACAAGGCAGTAGACAAAGACACACCCCTTTCTCCCCAGTGCTCTTTATACATATCCTTTTCATATGTATCCCTCTCTGAAAAGATCGTATCCCTGTAGATCTCTTTTAACCATGGCCGCATGGTAATGTATGGCTCAAGGGATTTAGGCAGGGAAAACTCAATAGCACCATCATCCCTTATCCCCTCAATCCATTTCTTGGTATAGAACCTGGTGCTACTCAAATCCGCAGAACACCTCAAGGGAGTAAATAGTATGTCCTTTTGCCCCATCCTTGCCTTAAGTTTCGGTAACTGCTGAATGGTCTTATCATCGCCTCTTATCATAAGGTCCTGTTTCCATTGCCCGGATATTCCAACCGAGAAGCCACTATCTGACGATGTCCATTCCATGCGAGAGATGAGCTCTTCTTCATCACCGGTAGCCCCCCATATATCATCTCCAGTATACAATGTGCCTATATCATCGAGATAATCCTCATCGCTCACAAGATTGATATCCCACGAGAGATTGCCCCCATCATGCTTTGCCTTTAAAAACCAGCGATCATCAGGGATCTCATCAAGGATACCTCCCTCCGTTTTCTCACCACCCTTTCTATCGTGTATGGATTCAACATAGATCTCCCCTTTTGTTGTATAGCTCGGCCTATATCTAAATTGTCCTCCCATAAGCAGACCCCTTTTGGAAAGATATGCAGGGGTGATGGTAATATCCGTCCACCTGGACGTAGCCAGATATATGGGCTGACTCAACCGGTAACCCGTATCAGTTGAGTGCCCCATGGAAGGGAAGAGCAGACCAGACTGACGCTTCAGCTTTGCAGGATATAGCAAATAGGGCACGTAGAGCACCGGTATGTCATGCATCCTAAACCTGGCATGGGTTGCGCTTCCATAACCTTCTATGGGTATCTTTATCCTGCCGGCCCTGATAGACCATGCAGGAATCCTACCAAGGCAAGGTGTGTACACAATATCCTCCCCCGTATACAGATCATTTCCATAGCGGGTGATACTACTGCCTATAATCCTTACGGGCTCTTTATATATAAGCACAGAACCATCCTCTATATGAACATCTTCCCTTATAACATTATAATAAAGGGTGGAGGCCTTTATCTCCCCTGTTTTCTCCTTTAAGTGGCAACTACCTGTTGCCCATATATCACCATTTGCTACATCATAGACCACAAAATTCGCCTCCAGACTCACATCTTCTCCTGTAATAACAACATTTCCCTGTGCTTGAACTATACCCTCTGATCTTTCTACCCTGTCGGCCTCCACATCAAGTGTTATACAAAAGGCATAACAAGGCAGCCCTATAATCACTATAAGAAGTGTGATCAACCTTGCCATATTACCCTGTCTCTTACCTCGGCTATGCTATAGAAAGAGCCTGTTATTACAATATCCTCCCCCGCTCTCAGTGCCGTATCAAAGGCTTGCCTTATACTATTAAATCTATAGTATCCATCCAGACCTATAAATCCGGACATGTGATGTTCCTGCCACGACCTCTTTGATTCTACAGGGGCCATATATATCTTAGTGCACGCATCTCTTAATAACCCGGCCATTTTTATATAGTCCTTATCTTTAAGTATGCCCAAGACCCCTATCCCCCTAAACCCTATTTTAGATAGATATTTAACAAGAGATACCATAGATGCGGGGTTATGTGCCACATCAAGTATAACTCGTCCGGGGAGAATGCCTACAGACTCTATCCTTCCCGGCAAGAAGGCAGTATTTACAGCATAACGCAGCTCACCACTACTCAATCTTACACCTAAAATCTCAGCAGCCTTTAGGGCAAGGGCAGCGTTAATGCCCTGGTGACGGCCATCCATCCCTGTATTATATAGTACGGGGTCATCTACCTCACATAGGTATGCGCCTATGCTACAGGCATACCCTTTTATGACATGAAGGGCCTTATTTTCCGCACTGATAACCAAAGGTATCTCTGATCTGGCTATAGCTGCCTTTTCTCTTGCTATAGCATCTATGGTATTTCCGAGATAATCTGTATGATCTATCGAGACATCCGTTATGATAGAAACCTGAGTCTCTATTGCATTTGCG
>JAYEFR010000261.1:0-7373 GCA_034716155.1 Thermodesulfobacteriota bacterium | reverse complement strand
GTGAAGCTGAAATTTTTTTGCCTCTCGATTACTTCAAGATTACCCATGACTTAAAAAACCTCTTAAAAATTGAAAATCTATCAATAAGATACTCATCAAAAAATTCATTGCCGACAATTACTATCACCTCTCTGTCTTTTGACCTCTTAAAAATCAGTTGAATCTAGTGGCAATCGTGAAGCTGAAATTTTTTTGCCTCTCGATTATCCTCATTCACCCAACACTCAGTACCCAAAACCTTTTTTACTATTCACTGTTTTCATACAAAAATGTGGAAATCCTAAATACCAATCCGCCAATCTGCGGTGGATTGGTATTCATAAGTCATCAGGCTATTGAGTAATTACGTATAGTCCTACTTTCCAGGACACTGTGCTCTTACTGCCTCGTCGATGCCTTTATTCCCATATGCCTTGTCAAAATGCGCACTGAACTGGGCTGCCAACTTTTTTGCGCGTTCATCATAGGCATCTTTGTCCGCCCATGTATTTTTCGGGAAGAGTATATCCTGGGAGGGAATATTGGGGCAACTGGTAGGCACAAGCACATGGAAGATAGGGTCATTTTTGAATTCAACCGAGGAGAGGCCTCCGTTATGAGCTGCGTTTAACAATGCCCTGGTAAGGTTTATGTCCATACGAGACCCCTTACCATATGGCCCCCCGCTCCAGCCTGTATTTACTAAATAGACCTTGGTGCCATATTTCTTCATATTCTCACCCAGCATTGTCGCATACGCATCCGGGTTTCTTGGCATAAATGGCTCTCCAAAAAACCTGGAAAACGTTGAAACCGGATCAACTATCCCTGTTTCCGTCCCTGCAAGCTTGCTGGTATACCCCATGAGAAACCACAGCATGGCCTGCTCAGGGGTAAGCTTTGCAATAGGGGGAAGGACGCCATTTGCATCAGCAGTTAAAAATATAATGGTATCAGGATGACCTGCCCTTGAAGAAGGCTTTGTATTTCTTAGAAATGTGAGCGGGTAGGAAACCCTTGAATTTTCGGTAAACCTGTTGTCATAAAAATCAAACTTGCCATCTGGATACATCATGGCATTTTCTACAATTGCGCCATGATCATGATAATCAGCCTTATGTGTGACTGCATTGTATATCTCAGGCTCCTTTTCAGGATCAAGATTTATCAGCTTTGCATAACACCCATACTCAAAGTTTGCTATCCCGTTTGGCCCCCAGCCGTGCTCATCATCACCCAAGAGGGCCCGTGAGGCATCTGCGGACAACGTAGTCTTTCCCGTACCTGAAAGCCCCAAAAACATGGCAACATCTTTGTTTTTCCCTTCATTTGCAGATGAATGCAACGGCAGTATCCCCTCTGCCGGCAGTATATAATTCATTACAGTAAACATGAGTTTCTTTACACTGCCACCATATGCAGAGCCATATACAATCCCTGTCATTCTGTCGAAATCCATAGCTATCGCCATGGTGGAGGTTTCCCCTGTATCCGGATCTACCCTTAGCCTGCCCTTATATCTGTCTGGATCAAGTTTGTCATAGGGCAGTACCAGGATTACAAAACCCCTGTTATAAAATATGCTTTCTTTTATGTCTTCAGGTATGGGCCTGAACATGTTGTCGGTAAACAGGGCGGCCAGGGCATTATCTGTAATACACTTTACAGGGAGCGCATATGTTGAATCAGCACCTAATACACGATCCGTCAAATATATCTTTTCCTTGGCAGACAAGGTTTTTATAGCATCCTCAAAGAGTATATCAAAGGTAACATGATCAATCGGTATATTGTTTGGGGAATCCCAGTCTATATTTGACTCACTCTCAGGCCTTCGCACGCACACTGTGTCCTTAGGGCTTCTGCCGGTTGATTCAACAGGCGTCCATGTGGCCAGCGCCCCACCCGCACTCACAAAGGCCTCTTGGTTATGTATACACGCCTCTATAAGCGCAGATCTATCTATGTTGTTATATAAGCACTGATGTTTACTTAATAATTCCTGTATAGCTACCTTAAAGTCCATATATGTTCCTCCTCATGAAGTACGATTTTTCATTTTATACTGATTTAGACCGAAAGATCAAGTATTATATGAAAAAGCGACCTAATAAATGGTAAAGAGGCTGTGGCCAAAAAGGCCGTGATGGTTTATATGGAAATAGGGGTCAGGGATCAGGGGTTTATTTTGGGGTGGTGAAATAGCTGAGTATTAGGAAAAGATGTTTTACCAAAATAAAAGGAGGTAATTATGGATAGAGTGAAAATCAAAGAGATAGACAGCGTAGAGGTCCTTACATTGCAGGATAATTACATAGACCTGCTTGACCAAGGCGGCGGCCCTATTATATCAAGGGCGGCGCCATTAAAGGACATGTATATCAAAAACTCTATAATAGCCGAGCATGGTTTTTCCGCTTTAGTAAAAATCAAACTAGGAGATGAGTCGCTATCACTCCTCTTTGACTTCGGTTATTCGAAGTGGGGCGTGCTTCATAATATAGATGCCCTGGATGTAAATCTTGATGAGATCGAGCTTACCTGTCTTTCACATGGACACATGGATCACTTTGGTGGAATGCTAACTGTGATAAATGCCATGAAAAGGGACAAGATAGACCTTATTCTTCACCCTGCAGCATTCAGGGACAAAAGATATATAAAATTTGGGGAACAAATCAAGGTCTACTTCCCCTGTCTTGATAAAAAAGAGGTGACAGACGCGGGTGTTAATATTGTAGAGAGCCGGGGACCACTGTCCCTTTTGGACGGAGGAATAATCTTTCTTGGAGAGATCCCAAGGCAGACCTCCTTTGAAAAGGGCATGCCTAATGGGTTTTATGAAGAGGATGGCAAAGAGTTATGGGACCCCATAGAGGATGATACCGCGATAGTAATGAATTTAAGGTCAAAGGGCTTGGTGATACTTTCCGGCTGTGCGCATTCCGGGGTTATAAATACTGTAAACCATGCCAAAAGTGTTACAGGGATAGAAAAAATACATGCCATTATGGGAGGATTTCATCTCTCAGGGCCTGTATTTGAACCAATAATTGCCCCCACCATAGATGAATTAAAGAGAATGGATCCTGACTATGTGATACCAACCCACTGCACAGGCAGACGCGCCTGCTTGGATATAGAACATGAGATGCCATCCAAATTTCTGCTTAATATGTCAGGGACAAAGATGACATTTTCCTCATGACAGAGGATATACTGTATCATATAAATAGGCCCGCACGCTATCTTGGCGGGGAAATAAACCAGGTGCTTAAAGACCCTTCTGAAGTTAATGCACGCTTTGCCCTGGCATTTCCTGATACCTATGAGATAGGTATGTCTCATGCGGGCATCAAGATACTCTACCACATCCTGAACTCCATAAAGGGTGTATGGGCACAGAGGGTCTTCGCCCCCTGGCCTGATATGGCAGATCTTTTAGAAGAAAAAACCATGCCCCTGTTCAGCCTTGAGGAGAAAAGGCCTTTAAATACATTTGATGTGGTGGGCTTCTCGATCCTCTATGAGCTGGCATATACTACTATAGTAAGGATGTTGAAACTATCGCATATACCAGTGTATGCCATGGATCGCTCGTCAAGAGATCCAATCGTTATTGCAGGTGGGACATCTACATCCAACCCCTGCCCTTTCATCGATTTCTTTGACCTTATTGTAATAGGAGACGGCGAGGAGATAGTCCGGGAAATGGCACATATCTGCCTTCAGACAAGGGATCGTAATGAACGTATCATTGCATTTTCTGAAATAGACGGTGTTTTTGTCCCTGGCAAGACAAAAAGGGCAAGGCGAAAAATCCTGAAAGACCTGGACTCCTTTCCATTCCCGGAAGCTATAGTCGTGCCGAATACATCGATTGTACATGACCGCATTGGGGTAGAGGCGGCACGCGGATGCACCAGGGGTTGCAGATTCTGTCAGGCAGGGATGATATACAGGCCATACAGAGAGCGCTCTTTTGAATCAGTTGTGAATACCTTTAAGGGGACTATCAAATCTACAGGCTATGATGATATATCAATTATGGCCCTTTCCGCCACTGATCTAAGTTATATAGATTCATTAATAGCATCTCTTGCCCACCCATCCAGGGAGATATCAATAGGTATCCCATCGATCAGGGTAGAAGGGCTCAAAAAAGATACCGTAGATATCATCTCCCCTTTAAAGAAAACAGGATTCACCCTTGCCCCGGAAGCAGCCACGGACAGGTTAAGGCAGGTAATCAATAAAGGTAATACAGAACAGGACTTAATGAATAGCATACGGATAATAAAAGACCTCGGTTGGCGCTCTGTAAAACTCTATTTTATGATAGGGCTGCCCACAGAAGGCGAAGAAGATATTGATGCCATAATAAGACTCTCTCATGATATATCAAGGGAATTTAGAAACGGCAGGGTCTCTATAAGCGTATCTGCCTTCATACCGAAGCCATTTACCCCATTTCAATGGGAGGCCCAAATTCCCATGGATACACATGTCACTTTGCTCAATCTCTTAAAGAAGCGCCTCAAAAAAAAGACCCTGTCCCTAAAGTGGCAAGAGCCGGGGATGACCTTCCTTGAAGGGGTATTTGCAAGGGGTGATGCTAAATTAGGCCAAGTTATAGTAAAGGCCTCTGACCTAGGGGCATATCTTGATCCCTGGGGCGATCAATTCCGTTTGAAGACCTGGGTGGATGCCTTTGATAAGCTAGGGATAGACCCGTATAATTATCTAATGCCAAGGGATGAAAAAAAGACCCTGCCATGGGATTTTATAGATATGCAAATTGATAAAAAATTTTTATTAGAGGAGAGAGCCAAGGCCTATAAAGGCATCGCCACACCGGATTGCAGATATAACGGGTGTACTACATGCGGCGCATGCGCAGGTGATGTAAAAAATATCATAAGGGATAGTGGGAGTCCCATTGATATATTTGAAATAACAAAAGATAGTAGCCACAACCCATATGTAATAGGTCTTACCAAGGAAGGCCCTTTGAGGTTTACAGGGGCAAGAGACTGGCTTGAAATGATAAAAAGGGCTGTCAGGCGCTCTGGGCTCCCTGTACACTATACCGAAGGTTTCAGCCCTACTGTGAAAATAAAGTGTACTCCCCCCGTATCCTTTGGTATCCCATCACAGGGCGAGTACTTCCAATGTGACCTAAAGAAAGAGATCGACCCGAAAGAAATCATCTCCCTTATCACACAACAGCTCCCTAAGGGGACTGATATCCTTTCCTGCTCGAAGGGAAAGATAAGTCAGGTCCAGGCCTATGTATTCAAATTCCTTCATCCCATCACACTCAATATCGGGGATGATGCGTGCATTGCCAAGGGAAACAAACCTTTGCGGGTATGGGATTTCCTGGATCTTTTTGACGAGACAACCATGAAGATCAAATTCGTAGATGGGAAGACCATATCCCCTCTGGCAATTACAAAAAACTTTGCACAAGAAGAAATCAAAGCTCAAGATATCATCAAGGTGAGAACTCTCTTTGCAGAATCGAGCCCTGCCACGGATGAGAAAATGATAAGAGACCCGGAAAGGTCTCAAACGAGCCCTTTATAATACCTATATTATCATTGCGAGTCCACAGGAGACGGACGGAGCAATCTCTAACCGCGTGCAATCAATGGGATTGCTTCGTCGTCCGCCTGTAGCGAGCTCCTCGCAATGACATGCCCAGTTACTTTTTACGAAGCCATCAATTAAGACGGTCTCGTAAAAAGTCCACGCAGTGTCATTCTGAGGAGCGGAGCGACGAAGAATCTCAATGATATTAGATTCTTCGCTATCGCTCAGAATGACAAAAGAGTATTTTTCAGACTTTTTACGAAAATTATCAATTAAGGCTGGATAAGAAAAGATCGCCATGTTATACCTTTATACCAAGATGGAAAAACAAAATAACAAACTGGATATAAGAGGGCTGCCCGACAAGGCAGCATCTATAATACAGGAATTTGCACAAGATCTCATCTCAATGCTTCAAGACAACTGTGATGCCATAGCCATTACAGGTAGCGTCCTGACCAAAGACTTTGTCGATGGTTTGTCGGATATAAACTCTGTCCTTGTGCTCAAAGAGATGAAAATCCCGGTGCTTGATAGTCTTGCCTCCATGGGAAGCCGCTACGGGAAAAAGGGTGTGAGGGCGCCCCTTATCATGACCGGTGATTACATCGCAAGATCGCTGGATGTATTCCCAATCGAGTTTCTGGACATCAAGTTGCTCCACAAAACCATATATGGCAATGACGTGTTCTCTGATATCGCTATCGAAAAACCCATGCTCAGATTGCAGTGCGAGAGTGCATTAAAGGCCAAGCTCATCCACTTAAGGCAGGGCTTTATTGTGGCATCAGGGAAAAAGAACGCCCTTTCTCAGCTCCTGTTCGATGCATACCCGGGATTTTTTCCCTTGTTTCGGGCTATTCTCTATTTAGAGCAAGGCGTCGAGGGCCCGCCTATACTCAAGGCCGAGGTGTTAAAAGGTATGGAAAAAACCTTTTCCATACCCATGGATTGTCTCAAAGAGATACAAGGATTAAGGACAAAAAAGAGGCCATCTGTTCCCACAGAGCAGGCACACAGACTTTTCGACGAGGTGTATAAAATAACACATGAGCTCTCGGCCAAAGTTGATGAGATTGCTATATAAACTCATTCTCATCCCTGTTATTCTTGTCTTAGCAGGTCTGACCCTGGCAGCAAGAATGCCTGCATCCTATGTGGTAGACAGCGCAGGCATCATTGAAAATAGCATCCGCCAAAGGCTCGCAGGAAACCTCCAGGAATTGGAACAGAAAACAGGGGTACAGATGGTCATCCTCACGGTTGATTCAACAGAAGGTATCCCTATCGAGGAGTTTGCCCTTGAAAAAGCAGAACAGTGGACCCTTGGGCAAAAGGAAAAAGATAACGGTATCCTCATGGTTGTGGCTGTAAATGACAGGAAATACCGTATTGAAACAGGATACGGGCTTGAATCCATCCTTCCTGACAGCCTTTCAGGTAGCATTGCCAGAAAATATCTTGTCCCAAGGTTCAAGACAGGTGACTATACAGGGGGTATCTACGCCACGGCAATCGTTATCATGCATACCATTGCCTCTGCCGAGGGGGTGGAGCTTACAGGCCTGCCAAAGATTCAGCCCAAGCGAACAAGGTCTGCATCTCCGCTGGGTAGCCTGTTCACGCTTGTCATAATCCTTATAATCATATCCTCGTTGTTTAACCCAAGATCAAGAGGACTTGTGGGCATGCTTCTTTTAGGCACGCTTCTAGGCAGCTCCTGGTCTGGAGGGTCACGAGGATCCGGCGGCCTTGGCAGCTTTGGCGGGGGTGGATTTGGTTCGTTCGGTGGTGGTGGA
>JAYEFR010000260.1:0-7380 GCA_034716155.1 Thermodesulfobacteriota bacterium | reverse complement strand
TCTTCGTTTGACTTATCATCACGGAATTCTTGATTTCTTTAAATCATTTTTGCATTTGGTGTTTTTTTGCCGTATTGCTTCTTTCGGGCACTATTGCAAACAGGCAAAACACTGTTCGCCCCTATGGTTCCAGATCGGTTTCCCTCATTCATGGCGATATTTGCGGCAAGACAAACTTTGTGGCAGATTTCGCAATGATTGCATTTTTCATCTACCCAGAATTGCCGGCCCATTTCCGGCACCCGAGGAAAACAGGGAAAGCAAGGTGATGTGTACTGTTATGCCTGTCCATGCTATAGGCAAGAGAGTTGGTTTTCAATTTCTAAAATCAAACGATTGATGATCTGGAAAATCCACTATACGAAGAATAAATGAGGGTGCAATAATGAGCATATTTGAAATTAGTATGTTGGTATGTTTCGGGGCTGCATGGCCATCATCGATATACAAGTCCTATACATCGAGAACTTCTAAGGGCAAAAGCGTTTTATTCCTCTTTATCGTCTTCTTGGGATACATTGCGGGTATATTCCATAAGGTCTTTTACAACCCGGATTTTGTGATATTTCTCTATGCCCTCAATGGCGCCTTAGTATTCTGGGATATAACCCTGTACTTTAGAAATTATGCGCTGGACAAGCAGATACAGACATGATCGAACTGTTTTTCAGTAAGATCACTGAAATTTATAAGCCTTATACCTTAGGAGAAAATGGGATCAAGTTTTGTATTGTAGATTTTTTAGAGGGCGTTTAGAATTAAAACATTTAATATAGAAAGGAGAGAGAGATGAAGATATCAAAAATAGAACTGTATCACGTATCAGTGCCACTGGAGCATACATTCTGGCCAACCTGGATCCCCGGGTATCCGCAAACTCACAATGGTTTTACTTTAATAAAGATCGTAACAAATGATGGTATAGAAGGGTATTCTGCAGGGTCTGCCCTGGGCATAGAAAGACAGGGGTTAGGTGATCTTATAGGTGGTTATTTAATAGGTGCGGATCCTACTGATATAGATAATATTCAAAGCCTTCTGAAACAGGCAGGTATTCTGGGATGGAGAAACTTTTGGATTGAGCCGGCCTGCTGGGATATCATTGGAAAAAGCAAAGGAAAACCAGTATATGAATTATTGGGTGGGCAGCCTAGACCTATCCCTGTGTATTGTTCTACAGGAGAAATGCATGAGCCTGAAAAAAGGGTAGATGAATTGCTCGCTATGAAGGAGCGTGGGTTTAAAACAGCTAAATTGAGGGTAAAGAACAAGGAATTAAAGGATGATATCAGACACATCGAGGTGGTAAGAAAAGGGGTGGGAGATGATCTGATCCTTGGGGTCGATGCAAATCAGGGATGGCTTGTTACGATTATTGATAAGATACCTGCATGGGATTTGGATCGTGCTAAAGAGTTTGCAGCAGCATGCCATGCCAACAATATCGAGTGGCTCGAAGAACCTCTGGATTCCAGAGATTATGATGGCAACGCTGCCCTGAAAAAGGCCTCAAAGGTGAAGATATCAGGCGCCGAGCTAAACTATGGGTGGGATGAAATCAAGATCATGTTTGAAAAGGATTGTTTTGATATATACCAGCCTGATGCCACTTTTGCCGGGGGCATTGCTCAGGTAAGAAAGGTCATCGACGCATGCTACGCAAATAAAAGGCAGTTTTCTCCCCATACCTGGACAAATGGGATCGGTTATTATGTGGGTTGGAATATGGTCCTCACTGATAAAGAAAACAATCTTCCGCTGGAATATCCGCTAGAGGAGCCTTCCTGGGTGCCGGAGTTCAGAGAAGGGATTATCGAGCCTATTATCCCTGACTCAAAGGCCATGCTCCAGCCATTCAAAAAGCCAGGACTTGGGTTTGAGATCGACAAAAATCTGTTGAAAAAATATGGGAAGAGATTTTACAAGATGACCGAAACAAGGCTAAAGATAAAAATGATCAGACAAAAAGGAATTAAAGCAGCTTTAGACCTCAAAAAAAGAAAAGAGAATCAATAAAAGAAATCTCTAAGAGGGGTCAGATCTTCAAACTTGACACAAGTGCTGATTGGGGATAGTAATAGTTCATGCCAAGGGCATTGAAGGTTGAATATATCGATGCCCTTTATTTCATATCAGCAAAGGAAGATAGCATTTTAAAAAAATATCGCTGGGGATTTAGAAGTAGATGTTAGGTCAAATTTGGAGACCTGATCCCCTATCCAAATAAATTTAAATTTATATTTATATAAAGGAGGAATTTCCATGGTGAAAGACAATAATCTGAAAAGGGTGACATTCAAGGTCTGGGTTGTTGCAGTTGTTGGATTTGTACTCTCGATGATACTAACATCTGCTTCATATGCAGATGGAATATCCGGCGAGGAATTGTACAGGCAACTATCAAGGATCGCAAAAGGCAAAGGAGATATCTCTTTATTTAAAAAATTGAATACAGAATCCGGAAAAATCAACTGGGATAAGGCTACGGAGATGGAGTTTGCAGGTAACATTCGTCTTCTAAAGGCCGAAAAGGATGAAGGCACGCAGGGCAAACCAAACTTATATCTTTTAAGGAAACTTTCTGGTGAGATATTTATTCTCGCACTGCCTGGGAAGACTGCCATGTTAGAGGAAGGTGCGGATTCCTATTATTCAGGGCTGGAAAAAATGCTCGAAAACAAGATGGTTTTTAAGATCAGGGTAACAGATGCCGCAATCAATGGAGAGGTGTATAAGTTCGCTCAATTTATTGACAAGCCGTACCAGGTCTTCCTTGATAAGATATTTAAAATTTCCATTATTTTAATGCTGTTCTTTGTTATGGTAGGGATGGGTTTGACATTGACTCTCAAGGATTTTGCCCTGGTGTTCACGAAACCCCGCGGAATTATCTTAGGAGAGATATTACAGTTTGGATTTATGCCATTAATGGCGCTGGGTATCGGGCATTTGCTGGGATTTTACGAGCATTACCCCTTTATCTTTGTGGGGATGATCCTGATCACAGCGATTCCCGGTGGTGTCACATCAAATCTAATGACCCACTATGCCAAGGGAGACCTGGCTCTTTCTATATCTTTAACCTCTTTCTCCTCAGTTTTCTCGTTGATCTTCACTCCATTACTGTTGGCTCTCTATTGTGCCAATGTTCCGGAAGTTACAATCCCGGTCAAGATTATCGTGCAAACAATTCTTATTCTGGTACTTATACCTCTTATTATTGGAATGTCTGTGCGGAGTAAGTGGGAAAATTTTGCCAAAAAAGCGACTCCTTTCTTCTCGGCACTGGGGGTGATTGCCCTACTCTTCATTATTATTGCCGGCATATTAGGCAACCTGGATAAGTTTGCCGATACAGATAGATACGGGGTCATGTTTTACTCAATGGTTTTTTCTCTGACAATGCTGGGAATGTTTTTTGGCGCCATTTTCCCGAAATTAATCAATGTTAACAATTACCAGACTCGAGCAATCTCTATGGAGACCGGTATACGAAACGCTGCTCTTGCTATGACGATTGCTATTCTTATACAGGATTATATGGGTGATTTCTACAGCTCGATGTTCGCTACGTCTGGTATCTTCGGGCTCACGATGTATATTGCAGGTGCAATCTCAATCGTTTTGTACAAAAGGCTTTTACCGGTTGAAGCCATAGAAATCTCATCTTAATTATCCATATTCATAGGTCTATATGGCATCACAACCAATACCATAAAAGGGGGACATGTTTGCTCTGCACTTAAGGGGACATATTGACTTGGCAATAACACGATTGATAAACATTAGATGAGGAGGTTTTATTTAATGGAAGAGGTAAACCCTAAGGTATACGGATACAGATGGGTTGTGCTTATAGTCTTTATGTTTCTAAATGCTGTCTTACAGATGCAGTGGCTCATCTTTGCTCCTATTGCAAAGGCAGCGCAGTCATTCTATGGCACATCCACAGTAGGAATAGATATGTTTGCCATGATCTATATGGGCATGCTTGTTATTATGTTTTTACCTGGCGTGTATATAGTTAATACTTATGGTGTACGTATTGGAGTAGGGATCGGTGCTGTGCTCATTGGAGCCTTTGGACTTCTCAAAGGGGCCTACGGGGCAAACTACACTATGGCCTGTATTTCACAGTTTGGGCTTGCTGCAGCCCAGCCATTTATCATTTGCGCTATCACCGCGGTGGCAGCACGCTGGTTTCCTATAAATGAGAGGGCAACCGCATGCGGGCTTGCGTCTCTGTCTGTATATCTTGGTATTCTTTTTGTTATGGTAGTAACACCTCTCTTTCTTACTAAAAACATCGTAAATGGTATTACCGTGTATAATATAGATCATATACTCATGATCTATGGAATTATCTCTGTTGCAAGTGCAATTGTCCTATTAGTTTTTATGAGAGAAAAACCCCCAACCCCACCGGGCGTTTATGGACAGGATGAGAATGTCGCCGGTTTTTTGAAAGGGTTAAAGCACATATTTAAGCAGAGGGATATGATAGTCCTTCTACTCTTGTTTCTCATCCTTTTAGGGGTGTTTAATGCCTTGAGCACTTGTATTGATCAGCTCTGCAAGTTACGGGGGTTAACATTTGATCAGACAGGGCTGGTGGGAGGAGTCATGTTGCTTGGTGGCATTATCGGAGCGGTCATCTTGCCGCTATTCTCAGATAAATATCGCAAGAGAAAGGCCATTATAGTGCTCGCCGCAATCCTGGTAATCCCAGGCGTTGCAGGGTTAACCTTTGTCAGCGGCTATGTAGGCTTGTTAATATCCTCTTGTATATTTGGATTCTTCTGTTTAGGTGCCGGACCCATAGCGTTCCAGTATGGTGCAGAGATAACCTATCCAGTGCCAGAGGCTTCATCCAATGGCTTGCTTTTGCTTATCGGGCAGGTTTCAGGAATATTATTTGTTTTTTGTATAAACTGGTTTGGGATATTTAACTCCATGATTTTGTGTGTTGTACTTATGCCGGTGGCTGTCCTTCTCGCTAGTATATTGAAGGAGTCTTCAATGATACAATCAGGGGTGGAGGCTACGGATATTATACAGTAAGGACTCACTGGAATAAAATAGAGGGTTTGAAAACCTTTGGCCTTGAAACATTAAAGGCAGGAAGGAAGTGGACAGGAGGGTACAAACATGAAAGATTTTAATAACAAAAAGGTTTACATAGTCGGCGGATCCAGCGGTATTGGACTTTCTACGGCGAACATACTTGCCGCAAAGGGTGCACACGTAATCATCTTTGCACGGACAGAGGATAAGCTTAAACGAGCTTTGGATGAAATCGCCACCCACGGGATATCTAAGGAGCAACGATTCTCCTGGATGAGCTTAGATGTATCGAACCATGAAGAGGTTGCCTCGGTTATGTCTAAGGCTGTAAAAGAATTTGGCGTGCCGGATGTGCTTATCAACTGTGCGGGAAGAGCATATCCCCACCAATTTGAGGATGTTACTTATGAGCAGTTTGATGAGACCATGAAGATCAACCTCTATGGTATCCGGAACACTGTTTCCGCACTTGTGCCCCACATGAAGAAGCACGGAGGCTACATAGTGAACGTATCCTCTATGGCGGGTTTCGTCGGCGTGTTCGGCTATACCGATTACTGCGCTTCCAAATTTGCAGTGATTGGCTTTTCCGAGGCACTCAGGAGTGAACTCAAAAGGCACAATATCACCGTGTCTGTCCTTTGTCCTCCTGATACAGATACCCCGGGGTTTAAGGTCGAGAACACGACAAAGCCTGAAGAGACAAAGGCGATCTCGGCCAACGCGAAGCTGATGCAGCCGGATGATGTGGCTAGAGAGTTTATTAAGGGAATGCAGAAGGAGAAGTTCCTCATCATTCCTGGTTTCGATGGAAAATTAACGTTCATAGCTAAGCGACTTTTTCCCGCATTGGTTGAAAGCATCATGGACAGGACTATAAGAAAGGTCCAAGGAAAAAAATAATGAGGGTGAACAAATTGAAAGACAAGGTTGCCATTGTCACTGGAGCAGCAGGAGGTATAGGAAGTGAGATTGCAAGCCTTTTCGATAAGGATGGCGCTCTGCTTGTACTTGCGGATATCAATAGTGATGGTTTGGCAAGGCTTGCCTCGAAACTTTCCAGGGAGCCACTATTGGTACAATGCGATATTACAAAAAAAGAAAGTGTAAAGAACCTCATGGAAAGCGCCGTGACAAAATTCGGACGGGTGGACATCCTTGTCAATAATGCAGGTATCATCACTCCCGGTCTCTTCGAGGACAGTAAGTATGAAGATATTGAGCGGCAGGTTGACATCAATTTGATGGGTGCCATCTACTGTACCAGGGAGGTAATTCCACTGATGAAGGCCTCAGGCAAGGGCAATATCGTTACTATATCTTCGCTTGCAGGCATTGCCCCGGAAACCTATAGCGCTATCTATACTGCCACAAAATATGCCCTTAGAGGATTTGACCTTACGCTGAGGGTTGAGCTGAAGAAATACAACATCTATGTATCCACTATTTTCCCTGATTCGGTCGACACCCCCATGCTCAAGTATGAGGCTAGTCATGGAGGGTCTCCACTCACCTTTCTCAATCCGCCTGTAAGTCCTGCTGTCGTTGCAAAGGCAGTGCGTAGGGCAGTAATAAAGAGGAAGATTGAACTCTACGTTCCTTACTCGCAGGGGCTTGCCTCTAAGATCATTATCTGTTTGCCCTGGATCATTCCTTTCCTGTGGCCTATCCTCGAAAAAAAAGGCGCTAAGAAAAAGGAACAATTTTAACAATGACAATTTCGCAAAAAGTCGGATTCAGCTAACATGTCATTTCGAATATCAGGGAGATTGCTTGTATCTTCATCATGTTACATCGGAAAGATTTCTCGCTTTGCTCGAAATGACAAGTTGTTGGGACTTTTTACGAGTTCATTAACAATAGGATGCAAAACAAAGGTAAAAGATATAAACGATGAAAGGAGAGTATTATGGTAATACCAATATTAGAGATTCTCACTGGAGCAGGGACTATCCTTTTCTGGATAGGGTTTTTTACCATTGGACTTGCTCCGAAAAATCCTCCTGAGGGCTATTTCGCCTATGAGCATTCCTTCCCTGTGCCTGATGCAATCCTCTCAATTGCGCTTATTGTATCCGGCATACTTCTCCTTCAGGGGAATCCTCTGGGAGAGAGCCTGTCTTTAGTTTCAGCAGGTGCACTTGTCTTTCTTGGCGTGCTGGACTGCTGCTTCAATACCATAAATGGTGTTTACCGTGTCTCTATAGGTGATCTTATTGGTAATGCATTCATAAATGTATGGTGTATAGTGTTTGGAATCGTCATTATTTGGCGATTTATTGGCTAAGAAAGGGGGCCATAAAGGTCAACCATAGG
>JAYEFR010000259.1:0-7403 GCA_034716155.1 Thermodesulfobacteriota bacterium | reverse complement strand
CCCTGCCGACTTTGCCCCTGACCAATTCCGGTACATCAGGGTTTTTTTTCTGAGGCATGATGGAACTTCCAGTGCAATAATCATCCGGAAGCTCAATAAATGAAAATTCCTGAGAATTCCACAAGACCAGTTCTTCGGAGAGCCTGCTTAGGTGCATCATACAAATAGCGGATGCAAACACAAATTCTATAGCAAAGTCCCTATCACTCACGCCGTCAATGGAGTTTCGGCAGGGGCCTGAAAAGCCAAGTTGCATTGCAGTAATATCCCTGTCAATAGGATACGATGTGCCGGCCAGAGCCGCACTTCCCAATGGAGAGATATTGACCCTTTCTGTAATCTCGGAAAACCGTTTAAGATCTCTAAAAAACATCTCAAAATAGGCCAGAAAGTGGTGGGCAAACAAGACGGGCTGGGCATGCTGGAGGTGCGTCATACCTGGCATAATTACACCTATATTTTCTTTTGCCTTATCCACTATGGACTTCAGTATGGCTTCCAGGGCATTCCTTATTGTAGAGATCTCATCTCTGATATAGAGACGAAGGTCTGTTGCCACCTGATCATTTCTGCTCCTTGCAGTGTGCAGTTTCTTTCCGACAGGGCCGATTCTCCTTGTGAGTTCCGCCTCTATATTCATGTGCACATCTTCAAGCCCGGGATCAAAGGTAAATTTACCTGCTTTAATATCTGCCTCTATTGACTTCATGCCCCCTGCAATGGCATCCAATTCCGAACTCTGGATTATCCCGGCAGAAAAAAGCATCTTTGCATGCGCGATGCTACCTTCTATATCCTGTTTATAAAGCCTGCCGTCAATGCTCACAGATTCGGTAAAGGTCTCCACCTCTTTATGGGTATTTTTACCAAATCTCCCTCCCCATGGTTTTTTGGCCATCTTTTTTGTCCTTGTCTTTAATTTCAGGTCATTTAGCTCACTTAATATCTTAATTTCCTTAATGCCGCCATCCTTAGTCTTAAGGCATTCAACTTTATAAACCCGGTTGCATCCTTGTGGTCATAGGTCTCGTCCTCCTCAAATGTAGCAAGGTCAGTGTCATATAAAGACACCGGGGATTTTCTACCGGTAACAATACAATTTCCTTTATACAGCTTTAGCCTTACATCGCCGGTCACGCCGTTTTGAGACTCATCTATCAAACGCTGTAAGACAGTCCTTTCCGGCGAAAACCAGTATCCATTATAGATAAGGGAGGCATATCTGGGCATAAGTTCATCTCGCAAGTGCATAACCTCTCTGTCCATTGTGATCTGTTCCATGGCCCTGTGGGCAACCTTTAGCATGGTGCCGCCTGGTGTCTCATATACGCCCCTTGACTTCATACCCACATATCGGTTCTCTACCATATCTACCCTGCCTATGCCATTTTGGCCTGCTAATGTATTAAGCTCTGTAAGTAAAGCAGCAGGGGGCAACTCTTTTCCATCTATGGCTATTGGGTCCCCGTCCTTAAAAGAGATTATCATCTCAGTAGGTATATCCGGCGCCTTTTCAGGGGAACAAGTGAGCAAAAACATTGCTTCATCCGGTTCATCCCACGGATCCTCCAATACCCCGCCCTCGTAGCTTATATGTAACAGATTTCTGTCCATACTATAAGGTTTTGTCTTTGTAACAGGGATATCTATCCCATGAGCGGATGCATAATCCATCATCTTTTCTCTGGACCTGAGTTTCCATTCATCCATCTTCCATGGAGAGATGATCTTTATGTCGGGAGCCAGGGCCCAAAACGCAAGTTCGAAGCGCACCTGGTCATTACCCTTACCTGTTGCCCCATGCGCCAGGGCATATGCACCTTCTTTTTCGGCTATCTCTATAAGGCGCTTTGCGATTAAAGGTCTGGCCAAAGATGTGCCTAATAGGTAAGAGCCTTCGTAGGAAACGTCTGCTCTGAATGCAGGGAATACATAATCTCTTACGAACTCCTCTTTAAGGTCTTCGATGTATATCTTTGCAGCGCCTGTTTTCTTTGCTTTTTCTTCTAAGCCTTCCAACTCCTCTGCCTGGCCTACATTTGCTGCATAGCAGATCACCTCATAGCCAAATTCATCTTGTAACCACTTTAAGATAACAGATGTATCCAGACCGCCGGAGTAAGCCAGTACCACCTTTTTTGTACCCATAATATCAACCCTCTTTCTTTTTTATCAGAGACTCCATAATAGCATTTTGTACGTAGAGCCTGTTTTGTGCCTGTTCCCATATTATTGACTGATGCCCTTCTAAGACATCTTCTGTAACCTCTTGACCCCTGTGTGCGGGGAGACAATGCATAAATACTGCATCTGATAAGGCCAGGGCCATCAATGACGAATCGACCTGAAAACCTTGAAACGCATGCCCTCGGGCCGCCTTTTCCTTTTCCTGGCCCATACTTGCCCATACATCCGTGTTTATTGCTATAGCATCTTTTGCTGCCTGTCTGGGGTCGTGCACTAATTTTATAGCAGCACCCCTTTTTAAGGCGGCAGCAAGTATATCTTTATCCGGGGCATACCCTTTTGGACATGCAATCCAAAGCTCAAAACCCAAGAGGCCGGCGGCATTTATCCATGAGTTTGCCATATTGTTGCCGTCACCTATCCAGGCTATCTTCTTGTGATCCAGGGGGCCAAACCTGGTGTTAAGTGTAAAACAGTCAGAGAGCACCTGACATGGATGGACAAGATCCGTAAGTGCGTTTACAACAGGGACGCTTGATGATAAAGCCATTTCCTCTATCCTGGAATGGGCGAATGTCCTCATGACTATACCATCGCAATACCCGGACAGGATCCTTGCCGTATCCTTTATAGGCTCGCCTCTTCCCATCTGGGAGGCCTCCGGGGTTAAGATGATCGGGTGTCCACCGAGGTTGAATATCCCCACCTCGAAGGAAATTCTTGTCCTGGTAGAGGACTTTTCAAATATCAGCACAATACTCTTGCCATCGAGAGACTTGTCTACTACTCCTTTCTTAAAGGCCTTGGCCCGTGTAAATATATAAGAAACATCCTGGGTCCCAAGGGTTGCAATGGAAAGAAAATCTCTTTTATTCAAGTCAGATCCCCTTTTCTTTTAACATAGTATCTATTATATCAACGGCCTGGTCAATCTCAGCAGTTGAGATAATAAGTGGAGGCACCAGTCTTAATATACGGCCCTTTATTACATTGAGCATAATCCCCTTGGCCAGCCCTTCCATTGGCATAAAGGATATATCGGTATCAAACTCTACGGCCACCATAAGGCCCTTTCCCCTGATCTCTGTAATGCTGGGATGGGTCTTTCTTAATTCACCAAGACACTGCCTTAGATACAGGCCTTTTTGGAGACTACTATCTGGTATGTCTTCATCTATCATAGTATTAAGCGTAGCAATCCCTGCACTCATTGCCAAGGGGTTTCCCCCAAATGTAGACGCATGGTTCCCAGGCTCAAATGCAGATGCCACTTCGGGTTTGGCAATCACGGCGCCGACAGGGAATCCATTTGCCATGGCCTTTGCCATGGTCATTATATCAGGGTTTGCATCCTCATACATATAGGCAAAGAGTTTACCTGTTCTGCTACATCCGGTCTGTATCTCATCGACTGCAAACAAGAGATTGTGATGATCACACACAGCCCTTACCTGTTTCAGATAGCCAGGGGGAGGGACTTGTATACCGCTTTCTCCCTGGATCGGTTCAAGCATGACAGCTGCTGTCTTATCATCAATGGCGGTTTCCAGTGCATTAATATTACCAAACTCCACAGTTACAAAGCCGGCAGGCATGGGAGCAAAACCCAGTTTAAATCTGGTTTGGCCTGTAGCTGCCACAGTTGCCAGAGTCCTTCCATGGAAGGATCCTTCCATGGTAATGATCTTGGCTTCGTGCCCTGACTTTTTGTTGTAATATCGCCTTACCAATTTGATTGCCGCCTCATTTGCCTCTGCCCCTGAGTTACAGAAAAAAACTTTCCCATCGAATGTATTCTCTGATATCAACCGGGCCAATCTAGCCTGCTGGGGTATGCCATAAAGATTGGAACAATGAAATAACTCCCGGGCCTGGGTTGTCAGTGCCTTTACTACAGCAGGGTGGCAGTGCCCAAGACTACATACAGCAATGCCTGCTACCATATCCAGATAACATTTCCCCTTATCATCCCACACCAGGCAACCTTTACCCCTGACCAGGTTTACCGGTAACCTGGCATAGGTGTTCATTAAATAATCCATATAATTCTACCTCTTTACTATCTGAGTGCCTATACCGGAATCAGTAAATAATTCCAGAAGGATTGAATATGGGGCCCTCCCATCTATTATATGGGCCTTGGTTATGCCTTTATCCAATGCCTTTTTACAGCACTCAAGCTTTGGTATCATACCACCCGTGACCGCACAAGTATCTATCAGCACAGGTATCTCTTTATAATCTATACTGGATATAAGCCTTCCATCTCTATCTAAAACGCCTTTCTCATCGGTGAGGATGATAAATTTTTCAGCCCCCAGGCTAGTTGCAATCTCTGCTGCGACCAAATCTGCATTTATGTTGTAGGTCTGACCATCTGCTCCTACACCAAGTGGCGCTATGACAGGGATAAATCCTTCGTTTTCAACTGTATCTATAATCTTGGGATCTACCTTTGTCACCTCTCCCACGTAGCCCATATCTATAGGTTCGGATTCATTTTCATCACGTGTATTCTGCGGGGTACAGAGCTTTTCTGCCTGTATAAGCCCCCCATCTTTGCCGGAAAGCCCTACAGCGCGACCACCCTCAGTATTTACCAAATTTACAACCTCTTTATTTACCCATCCTGCAAGGACCATCTCTACTATGTTCATGGTCTTTGAATCGGTCACCCTTCGTCCGTTCACAAACCTTGATTCCATCCCCATTTGTTTCAGGACCTCTCCTATCTGAGGCCCGCCACCATGCACTACAGCTACATCTATACCCACATATTTAAGCAATGTTATCTGCTTGGCGAACATCTTTTTCAGTTCCGGGTCTGTCATGGCGTGTCCGCCATATTTTATTACCATCCTCTTGCTTTTAAAATCCCTTATGTAAGGCAAGGCCTCTATAAGTATCTTTGCCCTTTGTATGGCATGTTCCATAAAAACAACCTCTTTTGTGCGAATGTCACCTTATTAGCATCCATAAACCATATATTCCAGTGTAAAAATACGGGTGATAGAAGTAGGGGGCCGGATCTTCAAACTTCACTTAACATCTCCTTTACTATCTCAAATTGATGCTTATGTCCTTATGTCAAGTTTGCTCGGTCTTAAAGTTTTCCCAGCAAATGAACCGATAGCAGCAATTAGAGAAAAGATGGTTCAGTGGTTTCGAACTTTGTTAGTTATGAAAAAGGAGAGCTCGTGCCTGAAAAGCCAAGCTATAAAGAAATAGAACAAAGGGTCAAGAAATTAGAAGGCCAAACTGTTAAACGCAAGCAGGCAGAGAAGAGTCTGAAGGAGATCAATGATCGGTGTCATGCCCTATTCGGACACTCGCTTGAATGTATCTTCACTTGTGATTTTGAAGGGAACTTCCTCGATGCAAATCAAGCAGCTTTAGATTTTGTTGGTTACACAAAAGAGGAGATGCCATCTGTTAATTTTGCAACACTTATGAGCGAAGATCAACTCCCTTTGGCTTTTAAAGGGGTTGAAGAAGTTATAAGGACTGGTTTTCAAAAAGATATACTTGAGTTTAAATTAAAACGAAGGGACGGGCAATATGTATATGCAGAGATTACAGCAGCTCTCCTTTACCGTGATGGAAAACCATTTGCGATTCAAGGTATAATAAGAGACATCACCGAGCGCATACAAGCCAAGAGGGCGATTAAAGAGAGCGAGGAAAAGTTTAAGTCTCTCAGTGAGAACTCCCCTGATATCATTTGCACCTTAGGGACTGATGGATCACTTACCTATGTCAATCCTGCATGGGAAAAAATTATGGGGCATAAGAGGCAGGATGTTATGGGAAAATATTTTGTGGATTTTGCGCGCAGGGAAGATGTCAGAGGATATGTTCACCGTTTCAAACGGATCAGGGATGAGAAGAAGACGATTAGAGATATACCTGGAACCCTGATACATAAGGATGGATGCGCCCGTCTTTTTACTCTTAATGGCGGGCCTAATCTGAATTTAGAAGGGAAAGTGACAGGAATAGTGGGACTCCTCAAAGATATTACCGAACAAAATAGACTCCAGGTCCAACTTCAGCAGGCCCAAAAGATGGAGGCCATTGGGACCCTTGCAGGAGGGGTTGCTCATGACCTAAATAATGTCCTGGCTGGTCTTGTAAGTTATCCTGAGTTATTATTGATGGAAATTCCGCAGGATAGTCCCTTAAGAGGCTCTATCTTGACCATACAAAAGGCAGGACAAAAGGCTGCTGCTATTGTGCAGGATTTGCTGACCCTTGCAAGAAGAGGGGTTAATGTTATGGAGATTGCGGATTTGAATCATATTATTTCTGAATATTTGGAGAGCCCTGAATATGAAAAATTGGAATTATACCATCCTGGAGTTCAGGTGAAAACCAATCTTAGTAAGGACCTGTTAAATATTTTAGGCTCTCCTGTTCATCTATCCAAGACTGTGATGAATTTAGTCTCTAATGCAGCTGAGGCTATGCCTACTGGGGGGAAGATTTTCATATCCACGGAAAATCGATACATTGATGGACTAATTAGAGGTTATCACGATGTTAAGGAGGGTGATTATATCATTCTTACAGTTTCTGATACTGGAGTAGGTATGTCTCAGGCGGATATGAAAAGGATATTTGAGCCTTTTTATACGAAGAAGGTGATGGGAAAAAGCGGAACAGGATTGGGCATGGCTGTTGTATGTGGGACAGTAAAAGACCATAAGGGATATATCGATATTCAAAGTCTGGAAGGAGAGGGGACTACATTCACACTTTATTTTCCAGGAACCAGAAAAGAATCAGCTAAAGATGAATCCTCTGTATCCATTGAAGATTATACAGGCAAGGGAGAGTCGATTTTAGTTGTGGATGATGTGGAAGAACAGCGGGAGATTGCATCGGCAATGCTAAAAAGATTGAATTATTTTGTTACATCAGTTTCAAGTGGTGAAGAAGCAATTGATTACATGAAAGACAATTCAGCAGATCTCATTGTGTTGGATATGATTATGGATCCTGGAATTGACGGGCTCGAGACGTACAAGAGGATTCTCGAATTGCATCCCGTGCAGAAGGCCATAATCGCAAGTGGATACTCTGAGACAGAACTCGTTAAAGAGGCTCAGAAATTGGGTGCGGGGGCGTATATAAAAAAGCCGTATCTATTAGAAAAGATTGGATCAGCTGTTAGAGCTGAATTAGATAAATAACAATTTTGATGCACTCGTAAAAAG
>JAYEFR010000258.1:0-7497 GCA_034716155.1 Thermodesulfobacteriota bacterium | reverse complement strand
TGTGGTATTGGAAAGAAACTATATACTAACTGATTGTTGCCGAACGCTCCGCGCCCGGCAACAATCGCCGCGTATTACCATCCGCTGGCCGCTCGGCGCTCCGCGCCTCACAACCAGCGGATGCAGCCGTCAGCGCGTGCAGGCAAGCAAGCTTGCCCACCCGCTTGCGGCTGATCCGCGGCGATTATGCAGCGAAAAGTTTGCTTTCATGAATTGTTCACAAAGAAGTTACAGAGTTAAAAGGATTGGTTTTTATGCTCCATGCACAAATAATAATTTTCAGTCTCATTGGACTTGTCGCGGGTTTTATGAGTGGCATATTCGGAATCGGTGGAGGTTCCGTCAGAATACCTTTACTTAATATAGCTGGATTGCCTTTATTAACTGCTTTTGCAATTAATCTATTAATCATTCCTTTTTCATCGGGTGTAGGAGCCATTAGTCATAAAGAGAATATAGATTATAAGATTGGCTTGCATGTGATAATCGGCGGTATTTTAGGGTCAGTAATAGGTGCTTTTCTTGTCGGCTTGATTCCAACATTAGTTTTAGCAATCATCTTTGTCGTTATATCTATCATAACAATAGTCGGGATTTATCTCGACAGAATTACCCCAGAGTTCTCTAAGAAATTAGTTCCAAGTTTAAGAAATGTTGTTGTTGGTTCATTTTTTTTAAACCTGATAACAGGTATGCGTGGTGGAAGTGGGGGCTCTTTGTTTCCGCCATTTCTGAGGGCTATGCACCTTGATATTCATAAGGCAATTGCCACATCATTGTTTGTGACAATTTTTACAGCCCTCGCTGCTATAATCATTTACTGGCATCGTGGCAATATATTCTGGTTGCCCGCCTTATTCGTAATCATTGGGTCAATGATTGGTGCAAGAGCAGGAAGTAAACTTTCGTTAAAGACAAAATCCTTTTGGTTAGAAATTGGGCTTTCAGTACTTATAGTGACTCTTGCTTTGCTCACAGTATATAAAGCGCTGTAAGGTATCTGACAGTTTGGCGTTTTTATGATAAATATCAGTTGGCATATAGCAGTTTTCCGGGGTCACTGATATGCATAACAAAGCAAATGCACTCGGACGGTAAAAAGCGCCGCTCCTTCGTCTCTCTGCTTTTTCCCGCCAGTGATTTGCGACGTTAGAAGCTTCTGGGCCTTTGCGATATGGATATCAAAATGATACATCATTACACAAGCATAGAAACACCGGCATTAATCCTTGCATCAGGTAAACTTCGGTTTAACCGGCTTGATCGCGTTGACGATATGCGTGAAGCTCAAAAGCATAGCGGGCTCGAATTCGGCAAATATTTTTTTGTAAGTTGCTGGACGCATGACCCCAACGAGAGCATTCCACAATGGCATATGTACACAGAAAGAATGACCGGTGTGCGAATCTCGTTGCCAGTAACTCCGTTTCAACAAAAGCTTCTCCGTCCGAAGCCTGAATGGAAATTGGAAGCTCAAGGCACAATGGTGAGTCCTTTGTCCCTTGAGGAGCAATTTGGAGACAGCTACTTCATCATTCCAATGTTCATGGAACCGAAGAACTTTGCTGGACCTGTTGAGACGTGGACAATATTGAAGCTCGCTACGCTGAGGCCGTAAAAGTAACCAAGCAGCCTGAGGGAAAAGTCTCAATGACCATTTCGAGGCCCTTTGATCTTGTGCGTCTGAAGTCCCCGGAGTGGACGTTCCAAGCTGAGTACCGCTTCTTTCTGTTCGTTTTGCCTTCTATTCAATTGCCACCCGAAGGCCCTGGCTCACCAGCATTCTATGAACGCTTTCCGAGTTATGTTGCGCAAGCGATGTTGAACGGGATTGCACCAGGTGTCAACTACCTTGACATTGACCTTTCGAAACCCGCTTTGGACAATATTTTAGTGACTACTGGTCCGCTTTGTTCTCAAGGTGCAAAGCTATGTGTCCAGGCACTTGTTGAACGGTATGCTCCAAAAGGACGTGTCGAACAGAGCTGTTTTAGCGGCACCATTCGGACCCCGACTCGTTGAATACTTCTAACCTATTAAGGATTGAGACGACTTGAAAGGTCGTGCGGCTGATTAGCATCGTTCGACATAAAAAACGATTCTCCGTTGCAGTAGAACCGGATATGTGTGATAAAAAATAAAAGTTTCAGCTTTCACTGTGGGGATTATATAGATGAGCAATAAACCAGCAATGATAATTCGTGAAGAAAGCCCGACATACGGCAATAAACTGAAAATAAATCACTCCCGTACTTGTAATTGTAACCCAACCCATATTAACTGTATGAGCGCTAAGGAATGGTTAAAAAGTCAATTAGGGGTTTGGCAATTTACTTATGAGTCTCGAGATGTACGCGACAAGAAAGTCCATCCTGCTACTTTCCCGATAGCTCTTGCAAAAAAAATCATAGAATTGTTTACACATGAGGGGGAATTGGTCTTGGACCCATTTGTTGGTAGCGGAACAACTCTGGTTGCAGCGAATGATTTGAATAGAAACGCGATTGGGTTTGACCTTCAACAATCATATATTGACATTTGTGAAAAAAGGTTAGGCCAAATCAAACTATTTAATAACACCCAACAAATTGCAATTCAAGATGATGCTCGTAATATCCACAAATACATTGATCCCGAAATTCTCAGCCTTATCTGGACCTCTCCACCATATGCAAATCTTTTGAACAGGGAGAGAAAGAATAAATCAAGACGTGATAGAAATAATGAGCAACTTGGAAAGATTGAACAATATTCCCAAGATCCTCGTGATCTTGGCACAATATCACTTGAAAAATATACCGTGGCAATAGGAGATATCTATGAATTATTGTTACCCTTGCTTAAACCAAAAGGCCATTGCGTAATCAATGTGCCTGATATGTGGTGGGAAAATCAACGAATCACTATACACGTATCTCTCATAGAAGAGCTACGAAAACGAGGATACGAACTTAGGAATATAATTATTTGGGATAGAACCAACATAGTAAACAGAATAGGAATTTTCGGGTGGCCGAGTAATTATATCACAATGGGTGTCACTTTTGAGTATTTATTAGATTTCTGGAGGCCACCTAAGAAATGAAGCTATATACAAAAGATCAACTCACAAAGCAGACACATCAAATAAGGAGATTTCTACTTGGTTGGAATCTGTGAAGGAAAAAGTTGGCCTTGGCCCTTTGAACCCCGAACCTTACTGGGGATTTGATGATCTAAGATATAAAATTGGCTCAAAGATAATGAACTGTTTTTATGTGGTTGCTGATTCAAAAATTGAAAATAAAAGGGAATACTTTAAATATGAAAAGCTGTTCATTTTGTCTGGATTCTCTTTTGAAAAGTTTTTGAATTGCCTGGAAGATGGTTCAATTTTGGTCGATTTTGATGCACGTACAGGACACAATCACGGAACAAAATTTCGTATAAGACAGTGTCACTGGTCTGCTCTGTATTCATCAGTCAAACAAGTTATTTAAATTATCACCGAATAATATGTCGAACAGGAGGAAAAGGTGTCAGCCCTTGACATTGGACAAAATGAAAACTGGCCTAACCATTCATTCCAACCGACCGCTAAAAGCGGCGGCTGAATTCAAATGTTATGGTAAGGAGATGAAATATGAAATTACTAGAGGACGTAACACTGACAGATTCAATAGAAATCAAGACAACACCTGAGAAGTTCTTTGGTTTCCTTATTAATCTTGTTGATGACGAAAGCTATCGCGCTTGGCATCCTGAAGACCATGTGGTCCTCCGCTGACTAAAAGGGAACCCTTGGGAGGAAGGATCTGTTGTATACGCTGAAGAATACATTCACGGGAAATTGTATAAGTTGAAATTCCTTGTTACTAAGATAGTCCCAAACAGGAAAATCGAATATACCCCGTTATCCCGACTCTTGAGGATATACTTCCCCAAGAACACATTCGCCATAGAGCCAAGAGGAGACACTTGCGTTTTCACTGCTACAGGTTCTCTCCGAGTTGGTCGGATAGTCAAAGCTCTTGCCAAAGACAAACTTAAATTTACTCTTTCATGTGTCAAGAAACATATGAAAGAAGAGGGAGAGAACTTGAAAAGGATACTGGAGGCGGAAGGAAGCTCACATAACAACAGCATGGACAGTGACAATCAATAACAGCGCGGCTATTGATTGCACGTTATGCTGGACGCAAGCTTGCAATACCAGGATGATTGCATTGTGCAGATAAATAATATACTTGGGTTCATGAAGGGGAAGAATGGGATCACTCCTTCAAACTTGACATAGGTAACATACGTATTGATTTAGGATAGTTCACGTCAAGACCAGTAAGGAATCAATCCTTTCGGCAAACGCCCTGGCCTTTTTGAAATCGTCATCGTCAGGCCTATTTTTGTATGTCTTGAGCTTTGCGTGTAGTCCCGGGCAGGAAAACTTTCCCAGACAGGGGGCATTGATGCGTCTCTTCATGTATTTAAGGGTCATACGGGAGGAGATGAGTCCCCAGACAGGCGCACCATAGGTGCAGAAGACAGCACATCTTTCAGGGGTTTTAAGGATTTCCAGAAGGTTAATGATTCTGTTTGTCGGCTTTCCACTCAGTACAGGGCTTCCCATAACGACCAGATCATAACTGTCCGTGGAAAGCTTGCTGAAATCTGCAACAGGGACTGCCTGACAATCCAGAACCTCAGCAATGCTCTTGGCTACTAATGATGTGTTGTTTGTAACTGAGTCATAGACCACAACCTTTTTTGTATTGTTCATATAATTGTTTCCTTTCCTCTTAATCAGCCGGTTTCGTACCATAATCCTGCCTGGTGAAGCAAGAAAACCTTAATCTTGTGCAGGAAGGGGTCACAATCGATACCGAGAAGGAAATGCTACGCGAAAAAATATAAACCTGGCCTTCTATCTCCATCTTGTGTTCACTCACTATCCATGATATCTTCAATTATTTAAACAATAATGGGCGGGTAAACATTCGCGTGCGATACAATGATGAAAAAGCATACGAGTTTCGTGATGATGACAGCGCTGATAGCTGCTTTTTATGTAAGAAATGTATAAACGAATTATTTGTTGTGCGTCAGATCGCAACCGGGAAGATGGTTCATCTCTGCAGAGAATGCATGCTGGATAATCTCTCGGAGTATCTTTTAGATAATACACGTCCATGGAAAGGGCCTAAAGAGAAAAAATGATTTAAGGCTAATAAATAGCGGCCAGCGCTCAGCAAAGGCCTTAACCAATCAACCTAATAAACATGCATGTCCTGTCGGACACAATAAAGGATGAAAAGCTATCAGCTATATAAGAAGAGACCTTTGCACAATCGTTTTTATATTCATTGCGAGGAGGTTTTTAGGCCGACGTGGCAATCCCATTGGTTGCAGACACTTTGAGATTGCTTCGCTAAAGCTCGCAATGACAATATGGGTATTATGCAAAGGTCTCAAGAATTGAATCTATTCTATATTTTTCTTTAAGCTGACAACTGACCACGGATCACTGTTTTCACATAAATTTTATCTGGGAAATCTAAGCGTGAATGTAGTCCCTTTGCCTTCCTTAGATGATACATCTATCTTCCCTCCGTATGCATCCATAATCCTTTTACAGAATGTCAGACCCAACCCTGAACCTTTCTGCCTTTCTTGCTTACCTTTAACCCTGTAAAATGATTCAAAGATGAAAGGCAAGTGTTCCTGGGGGATACCTATACCTGTATCCGAGACATTCACACTCACATAATAGTCATCATATTCAGTACTTACTGATATCTCTCCTCCTCTGGGGGTGTATTTTGTAGCATTACCAATTATATTAACAAGAACCCTTAATATGCTCTCTTTATCCCCCATGATGTCCGGAAGATTATCAGAAACATCGTATCTTATCGAAAGACCTCTCCTTTCACATAAAGGTCTTAATTCCTCCACACTCTTATCAATAATGCCGCCCAGGCCTATGAGCTTCTTATCTTTAAGGAACGTGCCATTTTCAATACGACTTACATCCAGCCAATGTTCAACCAGATCCTGAAGATTCTGGATGCGTTTGCTACATCTTTCGATAATATCGAGGACATCTTTGTTTAGCTGAGCACCCATCACGCTTCGGAGCGCCTCTATGTATTGCTGAATAGTAACCAGAGGAGAACGCATTTCATGACTTACAAATGTTATGAAATTTTTCTCCATACTTTCCTTTTCCTCTTTTAATCTCCTGGCCTCTATCTTGAGATTGCGATGTTCCAGACCTCGCTTCGTTACCGCCCTTAGCTGATCCGGGGTAAATGGTTTTGGCAAATAATCATAGGCCCCCTTTTTCATGGACTCTACTGCAGACACAATAGAGGCATAACCGGTTATAACAACCAATACAATGTCAGGGATATCATTCGAGAGTATATCGATTACCTCAGTACCTGAGACCCCTGGCATCTTAAGATCTACAAATACCAAGAAAGGCTTAATCTCTCTGGCCATCTTGATACCTTCTGATCCTTGGGCTGCTGTAAATACATCATAACCAGACTTTTGTAATGTCTGCCTGCAACCATCCCTAATGGTTTCTTCATCATCTATTATGAGAATGCTCTCTTTAGTCATAGCCGGCCACACCATGTTACTTCAAGAGCTGCCCCACATATTTTAAGAGATCCTCTGCCTTTATGGGCTTGTGCAGTACCATATCTACGGTGGGCATCTCCTCTGGAGGCTCAAACGAATTGTAAGGACCTTCTAGATCCACAGCACTCAACATGATTAAAGGGAGTTTTTTCCCTGACTCAGTAGTGCGGATTTTGGAGACCACATTGAACCCCTCACTCCATGTTTCCATCATCATATCTATAATTATCAGATCGGGAGATACTGCTTTTGACATTTCCACCCCACTCTTCCCATCTTCTGCGAGAAAGACCTCATATCCGCCGTTTTCCAGGATTAATTTGGTTGCTATTAAAAAATCCTTATCATCATCTATTAGGAGTATCTTGTTCTTTTCCATAATTGCCTCCTTGGGATTTATTACTTTATATAATAAGCAAAGCCGATGCCATTCTATAACAAGCCGATATTCAAGACGAAAATCTTAAAACAAGAAATGCTGGGTATGTACAAGGGGAGAATCTCCCCTTAAGTGAGGAAGAAAGTCCCTTTAAGACCCAGAAGAACCCTGCTTTCTGATCTCAATACTATAATTACGTATCTTCATCCTCAAGGTCTTTCTATCAATGCCCAAAAAATTCGCAGTCTTATTGATCCGGCCATTAAAGTGGCGGAGCGCCTTTTCAATATGTGCCTTCTCCACATCCACCAGTGTAAGTTTGCCTGAAAAGCTGTCTATCATGGGTGCCTTGGAATCCGGACTTTGACCGTAATACAGGATATCGGATAGAGTGACGGTTTTGTGATCACATAGCACGCACAGTCTTTCAATAGTATTTTTAAGCTCCCTTATATTTCCAGGCCAATGATATGAAAGCAAAGATTGTTTAGCCT
>JAYEFR010000257.1:0-7544 GCA_034716155.1 Thermodesulfobacteriota bacterium | reverse complement strand
ATTTCAGCATGAAGAAAAAAATGGGCCTCTTGGGGAAATTGCATCCATAAACTTAACTGCTGTCGTGCATCGGATATGGCTTATGACGCCTTTCTTTTTCATTATTTTCCCGTTTATAACGAAAAACTTGCTAATATGGCTGCACAACACTTCGCATCACCTGCCACCTTGGAGCGTATCGGAAAGGCGGTCAGGTGGAGTGACGGGTTCGGGGCGGTTGCTGGTGATGAGCAGCATATAGGTCTAAAAGACTACGGATCATTTTCTGATATTGCGTATTATGCTTTTTTGCTTCATCTTTAAAAAAATCAACACTGTCTTTGCTGAGGGTAATAGTAATTTTCACATTTTCCTTTTTAAATAACAAATCTTCAGGAGGAGGCAGAAAATCATCCATTATACGCAACTTCCCCAATGGTTCATCAATGTATTTAATTTTGGTTTTCATATATTTTCCTTCCTTTACGCCAATAACCCGCTCCGATAATTCGTATAACACTGACACGATATGTGAAGCGGACAGTTACAATTCCATCACCGACTTTGCCGAAACAGTAATATCGTTTTTCCTCTTGGCTGTGGGTTAAATCCTCAGCAATAATGCGGTTAGGATCGGCAAAAGCATACTGGGCAAGTTCAAATGAAATTCCATGTTTGGCCTGATTTTCCTTGTTTTTTTGGCACTCCATTCAAACTTTACCTTTTTCACTCGTTATACGATATCAAAGGTGATGCAGGAAAGCAATATAGAAATACATATAAAATTATGGCTTTCAAGATAGAAAGGTAACCCCAAACATTTACATATAAGGCGATTTTGCCTGATATCCTGATATTGAATAGACAAAATATGCAAAATTGCTTGCTCTCAATATTCAACATAGCATATGCTTTCAGATTATGAAAAAAACGATAAGGCATGATCAACGTCAACTATTATTTCCCTTCGTGTTGCCTCATTAAAAGATGTTACCAGAAAAAAGTATCGAGCACAAAAGATCTTTTTACGTATGTCTCAGGTTTTTCGTGTAGTTAAAGATCAATCTTTTTCCCCCTACCGCGCCTTAGGGGGCGCCGCTGCCGGGCCTGGTTTAATTAGATCACCCAGCCGTCCAAAATCCATAGACCCGCATTGGTACAGGAAAAGTACGCACCTGGTACGGTATTAGTACGTATGAATCCAGGCTTCTCCTGGTTCTTACACTTTACCCCCCTATCTGATAAAAAACAATTACCTCGCGATTCAATTGCATTTTACTACAAAAATGACTTCAATTTTATGATATATTATCAAAGGGAGGAAAATCATGCTTCTGCTGGGATATGACATCGGAAGTTCATCAATAAAGGCAACATTAATGGAGGCTGAAACAGGAAGGGTCGTTGCATCTGAAATATCCCCTGAGACAGAAATGGAGATCACCGCAAATAAATCCGGCTGGGCTGAGCAGGACCCTGAAGTGTGGTGGGATAATGTAATATCAGCAACAAAAAAGATAAGGTCAAAGGCAGGAAGCGCTATCGATGGGATCAGTTCAATCGGCATTGCTTATCAGATGCATGGACTGGTTATTGTTGATAAGAACCAAGAGATCTTAAGACCATCTATAATCTGGTGCGATAGCAGGGGAGTTGCCATAGGGGATAAGGCAAAAAAGGATATCGGGGCTGATACATGCCTTGAACATCTGCTCAATTTCCCGGGAAACTTTACTGCATCAAAACTGAAATGGGTTATGGAAAACGAGCCTGATATTTACTCAAAAATCTATAAGGCAATGCTTCCCGGAGACTACATTGCTATGCGGATGACAGGAGAGATCAGCACAACACCCTCAGGACTGTCTGAAGGGATCATGTGGGATTTTCAGAAAGATGGGCTGGCCGAGATAGTCCTGAAATACTATGGAATTGCACCTGATATAATCCCGACAGTTGTCCCAACCTTCTCTGTTCATGGAAAATTAACGAAAAAGGCAGCAGATGTATTAGGATTGAATCCGGGAATTGATATATCATACAGGGCAGGTGACCAGGCAAATAATGCCTTGTCTCTTAATGTCTTGAATCCAGGCCAGCTAGCAGCTACTGCAGGGACATCGGGTGTTGTCTATGGGGTCGGAGACACACCATGCTATGATCCGAAATCAAGGGTTAATACATTTGTTCATGTCAATCATGCACCAGATTACAAAAGATACGGGGTATTATTATGTGTCAACGGGACCGGAATCCTTAATAAGTGGTTAAAACACTATTTTATAACTATTGGGGAAGAAGGCATATCTTATGAAAAGATGAACCTGATGGCATCCAAGGCACCGGTTGGCTCAGATGGCCTTGTTATCCTCCCATATGGAAACGGGGCGGAAAGGACATTGGAAAATAAGGATATCGGGGCATCAGTACATGGATTGAGGTTTAATATACATGATAAATCTCATTATCTAAGGGCTGCCCAGGAAGGGATCGTCTTTGCCTTGAATTATGGGTTGGAGATAATGCGTTCTATGGGAATTAATATAACAACTGTCAGGGCCGGCAATGCCAACATGTTTTTAAGCCCATTATTTGGTGAGGCATTTGCTAATGTTACAGGGGCTTATGTGGAACTTTATAATACTGACGGTGCCCAGGGTGCAGCAAGGGGAGCCGGGATCGGGTGCCGTATCTATAAAAATCATGAAGATGCCTTTGCCGGATTGAAGACAATAAAGGTTATTGAGCCCAATAAAGGGTTACGGGAAACCTATCAAGAAGCCTATGAAAAATGGCTTAGCGTTTTAAAAATGCAATTGGAATAGGAGGTAATAAAATGGCGGAAGAGAGATCCTCTCATAGTATTTGCAGGTGGACATTTAACGCAGGCAAAGGAGGTTTTGTGCCTGCAGATATGAGGCCTGAATGGGATTCAGACAATCTTGATACTGTTGGTATGATTCGCATTGTAAAAGACAAGATTATACCAAGGTTGCCTGATAATATTGAGATCGGCCTAGAGATGCACTATGATTATGAATTTAATGAGAAAAATGCCCTGGAGATAGCTGATGCACTGGTTGATGCAAAGATATTTTTGGCAATGATCACACCTGGCGCACATGCCCGTTTTGCCTATGGAGGCATAGCATCTCTAGATCGGAACGAAAGGAAAAGGGCTCAAGAGTTTGCACAAAAGACCGTGGAACTCGCATACGGCCCTTTAAGAAAGGCCTGGCACAAAGACCATCAAAAGACGCCAACACTTGTTATATGGAATGGATCGTTTGGCTATGACCTTGCTACTATAGGGATCATGAAGATGTATCAAAATCTTAAAGAGGGCATGGCAGGGTTATGCAGATATGAAAAAGGGCTGGGCGCTGAACTCTATATAGCAATAGAGCCAAAACCAAATGAAGGCCATCCTGCAATGCTGATCCCCACAGTTGCAAGCGCATTGCTATTGTGGAGAAGGCTCGAAGATGAGTTTGGTATTCCTATAGACAAAAAAGGGGTGAATAAAGAGTTCGGGCATTCAGAGATGATTGGCCTTGACCACGTATATGATACAGTCGAGGAATTGGACAGCCAGGGGATGGTGCATATGCATCTGAACAGCCAGGGTTATAATGACGGCATTATCCTGGGCGGACCCGGAAAATATGACATAGACCACGGGACCAGGATAAACGGCATGAATATAGCCATAGCAGGACTGATACAACAAGCCCGATATAATCGCTGGAAGGGACATGACATGCAGGTAAGACCATATGACAACGAGGAGCAAGGCATTGACAGGGTGATAAGAAGCATATTGAGCTGGGAAGCATGCGAAAAGTCAGCTCAGGAATTGGACAATGGACAATTAATGACATATCTTGAGGCAAGGCAAACCGCCAAGGCAGAGGACATGATGAGGCAAGCCGTGGTAAAGGCACAGCAATACTTTGATCAAATGTATAATTGAATAAACAAAGGAGGACAGGCAATGGACAATTGGGTCTGGTGGAAACATGGAGTAATCTATCAAATATATCCCAGGAGCTTTTATGATTCAACCGGAGACGGCATAGGGGATATCAACGGGATTATAGAAAAACTTGATTATCTGTCCGAACTTGGGGTGGATGGGGTCTGGCTCTCTCCTATAAACAAATCCCCGATGTATGATTTTGGATATGATATAAGCGACTACAGAGATATCGATCCTGCCTTCGGGACCCCGACAGATTACGAGAGGTTATTAGAAGAGGCGCATAAACGCGGAATCAAAATCTTGATGGATCTTGTTATGAACTATACCTCCCATCTGCATCCATGGTTTACAGAATCCCGGTCTTCACGAGATAATCCAAAGAGGGACTGGTATATCTGGCACGACGGCAAAAATGGCAGACCTCCCAACAACTGGAAGGGCATCTTTGGGGGAAGAGCATGGGAAAGGGATGAAAAAACAGGGCAATTTTATATGCATTCATTCTTAAAAGAGATGCCTGATGTGAACTGGAGAAATAAGGAATTAAAGAATGCAATGTTCGACATGATCAGATACTGGCTTGACAAGGGCGTCGACGGATTCAGACTCGATGTGGTGAATTTATATATTAAGGATGATGAATTCAGGAATAACCCCTTCACTATAGGCCCGACCCCCAGACCTTATGATATGCAAAAGCACATATATGACAAGAACAGACCAGAGATCCATGACATATTGAGGGAGTTTAGAAAAATATTGGATTCTTACAGTGACAAGATGAGTGTTGGGGAGATATTTGTAGAACCTGTTGACCCCAGGATTTCACAGGGTTACCTTGGAGATGGCGAGGATGAACTCCACCTGGCATTCGATTTTGGTCTGATTATTACAAAAAGCAGCGCAAGACTCTTAAAATGGGGTGCAAAAAGATTTTTAGACGTCATCGAGAAAAGGAACTCTTTCATCCCGGAAAAGGGCTGGCCATGCAATGTCTTATCAAATCATGACAATCCAAGGAGTATCAGCCGTTTTAAGGGTGGAAAGGAAGCAATAAAAAGGGCAAAGGTGATTTCCACTATGCTGCTCACCCTTAGAGGAACCCCTTTTATCTATTATGGTGAAGAGATCGGGATGAGAGACGGGAAGATGAAACATAAGGACATAATGGACCCTATGGGCAAGAAATACTGGCCTCTATATACGGGGAGAGATCCGGAGAGGACACCTATGCAGTGGTCACCTGATGAAAATGCAGGTTTTACAACAGGCAGGCCATGGCTGCCTGTCAACAATGATTTTCACCTGGTGAATGTAGAGACCGAATCTCAAGATCCGGACTCCCTGCTTAATCTGAATAAGAGGCTCATTTCATTAAGAAAAGAAAAAGATGCCATGAACAGAGGAGAATGGTATTCAGCCAAGGATGCCAGTGATGATGTAATGGCCTATTATAGAGTCAAAGAAGATCAGAAGATACTTGTTGTCCTGAACTTTTCTAATTCACCAAGGCCACTGAAGATTGATGACCAGGGGGTGTGGAAGAATATCTTCTCAACTCATAAACCTGTAGGAGATACATTTAAGAATATAGACTTTACGTTATCCCCGTATGAGGCCACAATACTGGAGCAAGAAGGGTCGGGTCTTCAAACCTGATGAACCAGATATAAAGCATCGGCCTGTTCGGGGAACAGGCCCTACTATACGTAGGGGCCGATGCCCCCATCGGCCCGGTTAAGGGAAATATGCTCTACTGTCATTGCGAGAAGGCCGCAGGCCGACGTGGCAATCCTATTGGTTGCAGGCCTTTTTGAGATTGCTTCGCTACGCTCGCAATGACAGTATGGATATTATGTTCCGCAATGACAATATGGGTACTATGCAAAGGTCTTTTCACCCTTCACTTTTTACGAAGCCATCAACATTTATTATTAACTACTTATCACTATAATTAAGCAAGATTAAGGCCACGCATTCAAGTTTTATTCAAAAAACTGGAAATGACTTTATAGTAGTCTTGCGGATTATCATAGCCAGGAAAATGATTGCTGCCGGCTATCTCGACAATGTCACACCCTTTATTTCTTAGCTGTGGAATGTAAGAAAGCGTATTATTTTCTGAGCCATGCATAAAGATCTTAGGAATTTTAAGCTCAGTAAAGAGTCGGACCAGATTTCCCTTATCAGAATAATCTACAAGAGAAGGGCAGCAATCAAAGAATGCCTTTGGAGATGAATATTTCTCAAGCGTTTCAGCATATTTTTGGAAACCTTTGTTCTTGGAGCAAAACGACTTTTGCTTAAGATTCTGAAACCATCTATCTTTGAAGTCCGTAAAACTATATTTTATAACCTCGCGAGAAAGAAAACAATCCTCAGAGGCCAAATTGCCTTCTATGTTGATAAAACCTTTTACATTTTCGCTATACTTCTGAATATAGAGGAGATCTGCAAGCCCACCCATACTATGTCCGATAAGTATAAGATCACCTAAAGGCAGTTTTGAAACTGCAATGTTCGTAATCTCTACCAGGTCATCAATTCCAAGAGCCATATTTTCAGGGTATGACGAATCGCCACACCCGGGAAAATCAAATGATGCCAATGTATAAGGGCTTAGCTCGCCTGAGGTTGTTGCTTCTATAAAATCGTTTTTTGAACAACCTAGTCCATGGAGATAAAGGATCGAGGCTTTTACTCCAGGGCGGAAAGGCAATTTATAAGTCTAACCTCAAGATAGCCGGCTCAGAGCGGATTAAGGCAGTGGTGGATTATGGTAACCGGGTCAAAGAGGCAAACGAGGCCAATAACACCAAAGAAGTAACGCTCAGATGTGGAGGACTCATTAGACCGACAAAGCCCTTGAGGAGACCGCTGAGACGGTGATCCATAGCTAGGAAAAGCTAAAGGGTCAGCCTGTCAAAGGCTGACCCGATGGATGCTAATGGAAATCCTTAAAAAAGAAAAATTTTACCGGTTTTGAGAAAAGTATTCTAACTGCTTACATTTATTCATGGACCAGAAAGCAATAACACCCAGGAATCAGGAGAGTTTTTTTTCATCAATTCGTGGTATATTTTTTGCTTATATAATGTATGTAAAATGTTTTTTTGATAACTAAGGATATGTGGAGGTAATTTTATGATGAGGAGAATCTTCTCTTTTATGTGCCTAACAGTGCTTGCAGGAGCATTGTCTGCTTGTATTATCTCGTCTATGCCGGATGAAGCCGGAGTAGTCATGAAGGTCGGAGAAACAATGACGTTTCAGGTCGAGGTGTTTCCTGCCCCGGATGAATTCGTATGGTATATGGACGGCGAAATCATCCCGGGGGTTACGGGTGCTACCTACGAGTATTCGCCTGCGATGGACGATTTAGGAGATCACACACTTGCTGTTGAAGGTGGCGAGGATACGCTCTCGTGGTTTGTACATGTCATTTATAATAGCTTTCTCGACTCTAATGCATGTGTGGGAGATGTTGAGGCTGAATTCGCCGGGATTACTACCCAAGGAGAAAAACTGGCTGTCTGGGATAATGGATTGATTCCATGGCCCAGATATACTCAAGCTGTGCTTA
>JAYEFR010000256.1:0-7547 GCA_034716155.1 Thermodesulfobacteriota bacterium | reverse complement strand
TCCGATGCGTTTTTGATAATATCCATGGTTTTCACCATACATTACGAAAGGCTGTCCGTCAAGCAGGGTGCCCACGCAACCTATTGATATCATTGAATAAACTGGCCGTCAAATCTTGCCTTCCTGGACCTTTGCAAGAGGTAAACAAGGGGGGTACGTTGCCCATGCATATCGTTGCAAGAAGAGGAAATCAGGCCCCTTGTGGGGCCTGATGTGAGCAAAGTATATAATGAGAAAAAATTTTCACTTTTGTGGGTTTATCAAAATTATTTTATTTTTTCCAAAAAAACTCATGCCTTATGTCGAATATCCAGATTTTTTATTGAGTATGTTCGACAAAGATATTATAATTTTTTTATGTTACAAAAATCTCCAAAGGGGGTTTTCGGCAAAAGATCTGACAGGAGCTAATAGTTTTCATTCGGCAATAGATGGTTTTCATTTGTGTGGTAAGGGTGATGACAAGACAAGAGAGATTTAATAGGCAAGGGGGTATGTATTGCGTATAGGGTCTATTCAAAGGTCTTCATTGATAGACTATCCAGGTAAGATCAGCGCTATTGTGTTTACTATAGGGTGTAATTTCAGATGTCCTTACTGTCACAACCCAGAGCTTGTAGACCCCGGTCTCTTTCCTGATCCTGTACCTGAAGAGGAGGTGATCCGTTTCCTGGAAAGGCGTAAAGGTAAGCTTGATGCAGTGGTAATAACCGGTGGCGAGCCTGCTCTACAGGATGATCTATTGGATTTTATGGCTAGGATTAAGAAGATGGGTTATCTGGTAAAGTTGGATTCAAATGGGTCAAGGCCGGAAATCATAGAAGAAGCTATTAGTAGAGGTGTAGTAGATTATCTTGCTATGGATGTAAAGGCTCCATTAGATAAGTATCAAGATGTTACCAAGTCTAATATCAATACAGATAGTATCATCTCAAGTATAGATAAAATCATGGGCTCTAGCCTCGATTATGAGTTTAGGACTACTATATTAAGGCCACTGCTTACTTGTGATGATATTCTTGAGATTGGGCATCTGATAAAGGGAGCAAGGACTTATGTACTTCAGATGTTTGTTCCTACCAAGACCCTTGATCCTAAACTTCCGTCAGGAGAGGCCTTTTCTGATGATGAGATTAGGGTGCTTAAAGATAAACTCAGCAATAGATTTGTTGATAGGTGTATTGTGAGATAATTGGCAGGCAACAAAAAAAGGTTTATCAAAAAATTTTAGCCTAAGGAGCCAATTGCAAATCATGAGTTTTGCAATTGGCTCTGCTGCAAGGCAAATAGGAGTACGAAGGATATATGTCTCAAAGAGGTCTTAGATATTGCATCTGGCTTGGTATATCCCGATCATATTAAGCAGGAGATTGCAAGGGCATATCGTGGCCTGGAACGATCCTTAGATGTTGAAGAAAAGGCAGGAGAGTTTTATAGACTGGCTGGTTTGGCAAATCTTGATCGGGAAAAGATTATTACAGCTATGCTTGCATTAAGAGGGATGAAGGAATTATCTGATATGACATTAGGGCAGGCTGTCTCTTTGATAGGTATTGACCAGGCAGACGAGCAGGCAATCCTTGATGTGTATAACAAGCAGGGAGGTGTATTTGTGGTGGTGAGGTCATCGTCCATCCTTGAAGATACACGTGAAGAGATGATGGCAGGGCGCTTTAAGTCCTATCCCTATATCAGGTCTGATAAGTTATTGTTTGAGTCTATACTGAAGTGCCTTGCATATTATTGGGTTGAGATGGGGGAGTGACGGATACACAGCCGGTCTTCATCCATCGGCAGGTGGAGGCAGATGTATCCATGGTGATAAATTCCATAAACATGGTTGAAGAGAGATGGGATGAGGTGATTATTAATTCGGCAAGGGGTGCAGGCGCCGGTCTGGTCTCTGGGAAGGTGGATAGTGATCTTTATTTTATTGATGCACCGGCCTTATCTGTCAAACGTGTCATTAAGTCTATAAAAAGGACAAAGTGCGTATTTGATGAAGAAAAAGGGTATGGGACAAGATTTGTCCCTATAGATGATAAGGCCGAACAAACAACCCCGAGTCTAAGCGAACAGGATGCAGCTAAGATTGCAAAGCTGGCCAGACATATACATGAGTTCTTCCATTATCCTGTAGATATTGAGGCCATAAAGAGAGGTAAGAAGATTTATGTGGTCCAGGTACGACCAATAGTTTTACCTTTTATATGAAACATACCTGGCGGGGATCAGGGATGTATTTTTCAGGGATGGCTATTTTTCTCGGCCCGGGCATATTTTCACGCTTGGTTGTGAGCGCAAAGCGCTCATGGATGTTTATATGAAAATAGGCACAAAATTTTGTAGGGGCCTCTTGCCCTCATATTTCCCGCCAAAGGGGAATATGCCCTACTTTGTGATACGTTCATTTACATCCTCCGTTGTGAGTGAGGAAAGGTATCGGGGCTTGACATTTGTGACACCTTTTCGAGGATGCCCATAAGATTTCTTCTGAATTGTTTATATGTGATTCTTTCAAGGGCAGTATTATAGGTGATGGATTTAAATTCCTCTTCCTCTATCTGAGCAAGTCTTTTTATGGGGTATGTTGATGGTTTATTCGCATTCATAAAATTATCCTCCCTGGTAGAGCCGGGATTCCGGTTCCATGGGCATACCTCCTGGCATATATCGCAACCAAAGAGCTTACCATTTTGTCTTAGCCTGTCTTCTTTAGTAAATTTGCCCTTGTGCTCGATAGTAAGATAAGATATGCACAACCTTGCATCAATAGTTCGGTCCTGTCTTATAGCACCTGTGGGGCAGGCTTCAATACATGCCCTGCAATCCCCGCACTTATCATAATAAGGGGCGTCTACCGGGTATTCTCTGTTAATCATGAGCTCTCCTAAGAATATCCATGAACCAAACTTGTCATTTATCAATAGAGAGTTTTTCCCTTGCCAACCAAGGCCTGCCCGTTGAGCTATGGCCTTTTCTGCGATAGGGGCTGAATCAACAAAGATTCGTGCCTTAAGCCCTGGATCCGACTTTTTCATGAATCGAAATAACATCTTTAATTTATCTTTTAATATTTTGTGATAATCGCAAGTGCGTGCATATCTGGAAATCAGGTTGTTACCTGAATTGCCCTCTCTGAAATAGCTGATACCAATGGAGATAATAGTCGCTGCATCGGGAAAGAGTAGTCTTGGATCAAAACGTTTTGATGGGTTATTGTATAGCCATGACATATCGCCTGCACAGCCTGATGCAAGCCATTCCTTAAATACTATGAAGTTTGGGTTTAATGGCTGTGGGTCTGCGAACCCAAGAAGGTCTATATTTATCGTATTGGCATAGGAGCGCAACTCTTGTTTAGATATTATTTTCTTCATGTGCAAGGACATTTTCCACCTTGCGCAATAACTCATCGGGTAAGAAAGGCTTTGGCAGAAATTCTACATCCTTTATCTCATCTTGACTTATCATATCTCCTACATAACCAGACATATAGATGACCTTTATATCAGGTTTTATAGAGAGCATCCTTTTTGATAGCATCTTTCCATCTATCCTGCGCATTATCATATCTGTAATCAGCAGGTCTATTGTGCCGTTGTACTGTCTTGCCAGTTGCAGGGCGTCTCCTCCATTTCGAGCTGATAATACCTTATACCCCTTTTGTTCGAGTATCTCTACGACAAGATTACGTACAGTATTCTCGTCTTCAGCAACAAGGACAGTCTTTCCCTTTCCAGTTTGAGAGCTTTCTATCGTGAGAGCTTCTTTTTTTGTCACCTCTTCCTCAACATGGGGCAAGAGAATCTCGAATCGAGAACCCTTATCCGGTTCACTCTCCACTAGTATCTCTCCCTTACATTGTTTTACAATACCATAAACTGTTGGCAGACCAAGGCCGGTGCCTAAAGTCTTATCCTTGGTGGAGAAGAAGGGCTCAAATATGTGTTCTTTAGTATCTTCACTCATCCCTATGCCGGTATCCTTTACAGATATCGTAATATACTTACCTGGTTTAAGGTCAGGGCAAGCCTCTCTCTTTGACTTGTCCAGGATCATACTATCTGTACAGATGGTAAGTTCTCCACCCCTTGGCATGGCATCCCTGGCATTGACAGTCAGATTAAGGATGATCTGAGTGAGATGAGAGGGATCGATCTCAATATTTCCAATTTTCGGGGTTGGGTGGATGGTTAGTTTTATATTTTCTCCTATAAACTTCTGCAATATATTTTCCATATTAGAGATTTCAACATTTACATCAACAACCTTTGGTTTTGCCTCCTGTTTCTTAGAAAACGCAAGGATCTGGTTTGTCATCTCGGATGCCTTTTGTCCAGCCTCATATATCTGGAGGAGTTTTTTGTATGAGGGATCATTTTTGTCAGTAGATTGGACTAGTATTTCCGTATAGCCGATTATGACTGTAAGCAGGTTATTAAAATCATGGGCTATACCACCTGCCAGTCTTCCTATTGCCTCGATATGCGCTGTCTGGTGAAGTTTTGTTTCCAGGGTCTTATACTCTGTAATGTCTTGAGCATTATACTGGAGGGCAACAACCTTTCCGTTTTTCTTGATGGGCCTTCCGGTCGCCAGGAGAGAAATTATTTTGCCATCCTTTGTCACACCTCTACTCTCATACTGCACTTCTTTTCCTGCGAGGTTTTCTTTCCAGATTTCTATATATTTTTGTGTAGCATCCTTATGGGCAATCTTTAAGATGCTTTCCCCGATCAATTCTTCTTTTGAATAGCCGCTTATGTCTACCACCTTCTTGTTGACCCTGGTGATAGAACCCTGTGTGTCTGTAGTGACAATCATCCCGCTTGCGTTCTCAAAGAGATCTTCGAATAGATTTCTGTCTTCCTCAAGATCATCTCTTTCCACTTTGTGTGTTGTGATATCAGTCGAGATGCCGAAGATCCCTATCAGGTTTGATTCTGAATCATGGACAGCGAATTTTGTAGTCAAAAAACAGCATTTTTTGCCTCCTGGCGTCGTTATCTCTTCTATTTCTCGTATCAAAGGTTTGCCTGTGCTTAAGATTTCTTGTTCGTCTTTGGAGGTCTTGGTTGCATACTCTTGTTCAAAAAAATCAGCATCTGCCTTTTGAAGGGCCTTTTGTTTATTATCTATTCCCAAGGTCTTCATGTATGTATTGTTTATCCATATAAGACGTCCATTTGTATCCTTGAGGCAGAGGTTTTCGGGAATGTTATCTAACAGATCATAAAGGAGATCTTGATTTAACATAGTTAAAAGATTTTTATCTGCTTTACTCATAAGGTAATATCCTCAAGCCTTTGTTAGGTTATCGGCACAATCGCATATAAGACTTAAATCATAAAGCTGGATTTCTTTGCCTCTCGATTACCCCAAGATCACTCAGAATTCACTGCGAAGCGCCAAGTCTAACCAATAAAACTAATCAAACCCTGAAAACTGGCCCCTGATCCCCGACCCCTGTTTTCATATAAAAAATTATGATAATATTTCTGATAAGATATGTGACAGGTCATTCATATTGAATGGCTTATTTAACCTGCCTACTACGAGGGAATCTGAAAATATATTATCACTTGCTTCATAATCAAAAGCAAATCCCGATGATATTATAACCCTGGTATTAATATTTAGCCTTTTCATCTTATCTAATGTATGTTTCCCATCCAAGCCCGGCATGATCATATCCAGGATAACGAGGTCAAATTTGTCGCTATCCCTTTTTAGAATATCGATGCACTCGTACCCATCTTTTACGGTAATTACTTTATATCCGAGGGCTTCTATTATCTCTTTCCCGATTTCCCTTATCATGTCCTCGTCGTCTACAAGCAGGATATTCCCATGGCCTTTTTTTATGGTCTTTGCTTTGTCTTGTTGTGTGAGGGCAGGCGTCTTCTTTGATAGAGGCAAAAGTATTGAGAATTTTGTGCCGATTCCTTTTTCTGATGATATTTGAATATTACCCCCGGCATTTTTCACAATGTTATATACTATGGATAGACCCAGGCCTGTGCCCTTTTTAGTCCCCTTTCCTTTGGTGGTAAAGAACGGATCAAATATCCTGGATAGGATTTCTTTATCCATACCGCAGCCGTTATCAGTGACATCTATTCTTATATAACGGCCGGCCTTTGGGAGGAGATATTGTCTCTTTGAATCTTTGTCTACATGTAGTGGATGGGTATGTATAACGATCCGACCATCTTGGGTATCACCTATTGCATCACTGGCGTTTATTATAAGGTTCAGCAGAATCTGGACAAACTGTGCGTGATCGATGAATACATTGGTGTCTTCATCCTTATTGTCAAAGGAGATCCGTATGTTTTTTGGTATAGAACTTAATGCGATATTCAAACCCTCTTCTATAAGGGTGCATACGGGAAGACTCTTCGGCCTGCCCTCTTCTTTTGCGGATAACACCAGCAGTTGTTGTACCAGATTCTTTGCGTGATTGCTGACATTTTCTATTGTGTCCATATATTGTTTTTTCTTTGTCGCATCGTTTGTAATCCGCAGCATGGAAAGGTTACCTATGATTCCTGTCAGTATATTATTAAAGTCGTGGGCAAATCCACCTGCGAGTTCACCTATGGTCTCCATCTTTTGAGCATGAATGAGCTGGAGTTCCATACGTTTTCTTTCTGTAATATCTAGTGCATTAAATACCGCACCGTCTGTTCCATTGGATGTAAGTGGATATATACTTACATCAAAGAGCCTCCCGGATTTATCGCTCAAGAGTTCTTCAGATAGAAATTTCGGCAGCTTGCTTTCTTGTACCTTTTCTATAACACTTTCATATCTTTTCAAATAAGGGTCGATGTATGAAATGGGTTTGCCTTTAAGACCGGCAGCAGGCCTGTTAAAAAACCTCTCTGCTACCGGATTGACCATGTCAATATTCCCCTTTTTGTCAAGGGAGATGATTACGTTTGGGCTTGATTCTACGATGTTTTTTAGACGGTCTTTTAGGTGTGTTATTGTAGCTTGGGACTGTTTGCTTTCCGTGATGTCCTGTGCATTGTATTGTATCTCAACAATCTTCTCCCCCTTTTTAATAACACTTCCACTCGCCAAAAGGTGACCGACATAACCTGTCTTTGAGATACCCCTTAGCTCATAACGAGGGTTCTTACCATCAAGCATGTCTTTCCAGAACTGGAGATATTTGCCTCTGTCCTTTGGATAGGCAATCTTTAGTATGCTTTCCCCTATCAGTTCGTCTCTTGAATAACCGGAGATCTCTTCCGTCTTTTTGTTAAGTCTTAAGATATAACCCTGATCATCTGTTGTAATGATCATCTCATTTGCGCTTTCAAATAGCGCCTCAAATCGGGCACTGGTTTCTTCTAATGCCCTTTCTACTTCCTTGCGCTCGGTGATATCGCGGGTAACACCCCGGAATCCCATCAGCCGGCCTGACGGGTCCTTCATCAGGGAAACGGATATCTCAAGAACCCTTATACTTCCATCTTTTTTGATGATCTCATAATCTACTATTTTTGCAGGATTTTCTGTTTGATAGATTTCGT
>JAYEFR010000255.1:0-7579 GCA_034716155.1 Thermodesulfobacteriota bacterium | reverse complement strand
TCAACCATTGCATCTAAAATATCTTCTTCTTGGAACTGGGTAAAGGATCCGTTATCGGATTTACATCCTAACTCGACAACCCAGAGGTTCTTTTTCCCGAAAGCGAAGAGTTCGTAATCACTTTTCCATATGGTTGGTCTATCAGAATACACGGCTATATAACTATCACCTTTGCGACCAAATGTCCACTTACCGGACTGTGTAACCTCATCAAAAGCCCAGCAGGGAAAGTAGGCATGTGTGTACATCTTGCCGCCTAACAACAGGCATAGAATTTCTGCCTCAGGAAGTTGATACCCACGGTCGTATTGAATAACTCCAACATTCTTGTACAAAGCTGCACGAGGCATCCAGCCACCTGTAAATTCCTGCATGCTTATACCGCCTGGACAGCTTGTGTAAACTATAGCATTTGAGTCTATGGTAGCCTGCCATATATGCTCCTGCAGGCCATTCATGCCTTTGTGATGATCCTGTGCACCTGAAAGCTGGTAATACGGTGTCCGGTATGTATATGTACTGACTGTCTCCAAAGTAACCCCAAGTGTGATATCCCTTAATAAATCGCAATACTCACTGAGGGAACAACCACGTATCCTTGCAAAGGCTTGCAATATATCAACGAAAATTTCTTCATTAAAGATTAAGGCTGGATCCAATCCATACACATCCATTATCCCTAAGGATCCATCAATTACTGCACTTGCAGCAGGAGCTGACATCCCCCACCAAAAGATAACATCATTTACACCTGTGTAACCCAGCCCGTAATCCGGCCCATCAACAACATCTATGCTGCTGCGCTCCCTATACTCATTATAATTCAATGCGTCGGCTGCAATGTCTTCAAGGATGGCTGGCAGGGCGTATTTACTGCTAGTGGCCAAAGCGCAGGCCCCAAAATTACTTGAATCATCAGGGTTATGTTCTCCTAGGCCAAGCATAATCCAGGCTGCTTCTGCCGTTGAGTCCCTCGATGCCGGCGAATCAATACCTCTCCCGACCTTTTTGTTGTCTTCAGTGCGTCCGTGGGTAGTAGCATAGATCCCCTTGTAATAATTATTGGCAAAGTCAAAGGCCATCAGATCAATAAGCATAGCTGCCTTAGTTGACACCTCTTCATCCTCTGCAAAGTCCACGAGATTTACCAAAGCAGGCAGGTCTTCGTTGAAGTAGATATTGGAATGCCATTCTGCAAAACCAAATTTGGCACGATAGTTAAGCCAGGTATTAACCAGGGGCAAAGCGCGAGCAACATGGTCAGCTCCAGTCATTCCGGAATTTGAGAAGACTTCATCTTTATACAATTGCCCGGCAAGCAACTCGGCTGTATGAAACAGGATCTGATGGTTTTCCGTCCAGAAGATCATTGAATCTTCATTATGCTCATAAAACCAGTACTTAAAATTAAGGACAGCATCTTCAATATCCTGCTTAATCTCAGGGCCCAAGCTGGAGTTGTCCTTGTTAAGGTACAACATGCGAAGAAGCGTATTCATAGCAAAGTCTGAACAATCCTTACGTTTGTTGATTTTTGTGATTGCAGTTTCTATCGCTTTTTCATTGAAGACGCCAGCACCCACTGCAACCCGACATGCCTGGGCATGGAGGCCATCACTGCAGGAGCAGCAATCCAGGTATTCAGCCTGTCGAGAAAGGTAGCCTTCTGTTGGGACAATTTGAGTTAAATCAGCATCTTCGCCACCTGGAGTTAAACTCTCACCTCCACTGCTTATAATCAAATCATTATCCCCTCCGTTACTACATTGACAAATAAAAACCGCAATCAGTAAAAATGAAATTACTTGGAATTTTTTAAACATATCCAATCTCGCCTCCTCTTCAAAGCTTATATACATAGCTTTTATTTGCTGGATCAGTTACCTTAATATCTTTAAATTGCATATATTCCTCTGAATTGTTATTCTACTCACACATACTCGCTTGCTTCTCTTATCCCTTTCAAAGGGTTTAACCTGAGCCGGGAATCCTTAGAAGAAATGTATATCTCTTCAGGAGGGAACTCCGCATTTGAATATGGATTATCATAGCGAGGATAATCCTTTATCTCAATAATCTTACCGTCCTGCCTCAAAGGCCCTCTCCATCCAAACTCCACCTTGCCCTGCGAGGGAGACTCGTAAAACACCTTTAACCCCCTAAATGTTATTATTGAGCCGGATATCTTTTCAATAAAACTCTGAAAATCTCCATCTTTATCTTTTCTTCCCATTTCGCATATCCAGATATTCTTTTTCCCATCAGCTATAATCTCTCTATTTGCATCCTCGCCACCGGCTTGCCACTTGTAGGCATTCTGAGAATAGAGCGCTATATATCCATCGCCCTTTCTTCCAAATATCCATCCGTTTTTCTGGGCTACCTCATCATATTTGTCCCTTGGAAACCATGCATGGGTAAAAAAGATCTTGTTGGTTAAATATAGCCCTGGTCTGGTAGATATATTATACACTGCTATTACCACATTTTCTATCTGTGCCACCCTTGGAAGAGAACCCGACCCTACCCAGTATCCAGGAGAAGTATCCTCAATGCGCCCGGGGTGAGTGGTGAAACAAACTGTCTCAGGTGAAAGGGTCGCCTGCCAGATATGCTGTTGATCTCCTCCGTAGCCTTTCCTGTAATCCTGGGCAGAGCTAAGCATATACTCGGGTGTTTTGTAGGTATATATATTCACCTCTTCTCTAGTATTTCTGGTAATATCTTTCTCCAAAAGATATGCTAATGGCTTTATAAGCCCTGTATAACGAAGGAAATCTATCAACCACTTTTTTGATTTAAACATAGTGAAGAACTGGTTTTCCCACCACCTGTATTCATCAAACATCTTCATTACGAGGCGAAAGGTCTTGGGATGGGTATAGGCCTCAAGGCTTAAAAATATCATTCCGCTCTCCAGGTCCTTAAAGTTTAACCCCCACCTGCCGGCCTCTTTTATTCGGATACCCATCCTCTGCTTATTTATCATCTCATCTCTACTGGAATCAGTCGCAATATCATATATGACCCTGGGCATACGATATTTCTCACTAAGTGCAATTGTCACTGCACTCATATTATCCGCCCCGGAAAAGATACCCATTCCAAACATCAGCTTTTGGGTATCAGTAGTAGATTCAAAAAGGGCTGATTTTTTCTCTCTTGTATAGCTTCTTCCATGGGTCGATCCAAATACGCCGCAAAGACTATTGAGCGCCATATCATAAATTATGAGATCAGTTACTATCTCAGCCCCATTTACAATTCTAGGATCATCGCAAAAATCTATAAGATTAATAAGGGGAGTGATGTCCTCGTCATAATAAATATGAGAGAGCCATTCACTAAATCCTGTCTTAAATCTTAAGTCCATCCATCCAAGAATCCTCTTCTTGGCCCTTGCCGTCTTTTCCATTCCCCTCATACCGGAGTTTGTAAAAACCCTATCAGGAAATAACTGCCCGGCAAGATACTCATTTGATGAAAACATTATCTGATGATTCTCAGTCCACCAGCACATGGAATCTATTCCAGGCTCATCAGGCCAGTATTTAAAATCAAGGACTGTCTTTTCAGCCTTTTCTTTTAGTTCTTTACTTATAAGCTTGCTATCTTTAAATTGATATATAAGCCTTATTATTCCTAACATAACAAAGTCAGAGCAGTCATAGCGTCTGTTGATATAATTTAAGGCCCCATATATTGCCCCTTCATGAACTGGGCTTTTTTCCCTATAGAGTCTTACAAGCTCATAGTAATAGCCCTTTATGGTCTTAGCGGCAGGATTTTTCAGGCAATGACTGAAAAAGGCCTCTCTTCTCTCATTATAATCAGGGCTGAATGGTATTTTAGAATACTTGTCAGGTATCTCCTTTTCAGGATAACCTTCAGGAGGAGTACCCCATTCTTTTAATACAAAATCCGTCACACTGGTTGTCTCAAAAAACTCATTCTGATATACAGGCTCATCTCTCTTTTTATCCTTTTTTATATTCATGAGTCACCCCCTAATAAGGATTTTCTTCAGTTCTTTTTCCTCGATCTTTAACTCATCAGTAAGATCAGTCTTCTCTCTCTTTACACCAAGAATCTTCCTCAATCTCGCATGCAACCCTGGCGTCAGTGGATATCTTATACAATTATATAGACAAACAAGGAGTAATATAATCGGCACCACTGAAAATAATACCCTCAAGGTAAGGATAAGTTCTGTCGATTGTCCCTGCTGAACCATCTTTGTTACACCATCAATGGTTTCCTCTATCGGGGCTTTATATCCTGCAAGTGCAATTGCATTTGAGATAAAAAAGATGGCAAGAGCAGAACTCACCTTTCTCATGAATGTAACGAGACCAAAATAGATCCCCTCCCTTCTTTGTCCGGAGTACAATTCATCAATATCAGGTATATCAGGAAAGATAGAGTATATCATTACTACCACTCCACCAGTGGCAAACCCAACAAGACCTCCAAAAATGTACATTGCATACGGGTGCATCTCAGGTGTAATCAAATAACTGAAGAGCATTATTCCAATCCACAGTGCCACCCCGAGCATGAAGGCAGCCCTCTTGCTGGTCTTTTTGCTCAGATAATAATAAAATGGGATAGATATAATCTGAAATAATAAAAGAGTGCCCAGGACGTAGTTTGTTTCATTTCCTCTTTCCAGATAATAGGTCATAAAGTATATCACTATTGTCATAAGCATATCCATTGTCAGGAAGGCAAATAGGTACATCATAAGTACATTGACAAAAGATCGAATCTTAAAGGGTTCAATGAAGGAGGTTAAGCCCATCTTTATACTAAATGGCTGCTTCTCCACTTGAAACTCTTCTCGCTCTTTTGTAGTCAAGAATGTTGCTATATAGGGAAGCGAAAAGAAGAGCCCAATTGAAACTGCCATGGTTATATAACCATCTCTCGCATCCGGAAACCTCTTTACTATCTCAAGGGGAACAACCGCACATACCATGGAAGACAGGGTTGAGAAAAAGATTCGTATGGAGGAGAGAGAACTCCTTTCATTGTAATCAAGTGTTAATTCTGAAGAAAGTGCATTATATGGCACCATAACCATGGTTATCGTAGTTGAGAAAAAGATATAGGCTACAAACACAAATACAAACCTGTGTATCTCTTTATCAAAATCAACCGGATACCACATCATGAAAAACGAGAGAAAGATAAGTATAATCCCTGCCAAAAAATAGGGCCTTCTACGTCCCATCTTTGTCCTTGTTCGATCAGAGATGAGCCCCATTAAGGGATCGCTTATAGCATCCCACATCTTACTTATAAGAAATACAATTCCAGCAAGCGCCGGGTTTATCCTCACCACATCAGTAAGAAAATAGAGGTAATAGAAACCAATAATGACCATGGCTCCACCACCATAAATATCACCGACTCCAAAGCCGATCTTTGTAGTGAGACTAAGCTTTTCCGTATCTTTTTCCGCCATGCTACCTCCACTGATTTGTATCAATTAATAGGTTGTCCTGCCTATCTAAAAAAACCTCTTTTCATACAACCTCTCATGTCCTGCCGGACACAACTAAGCATGAAAACATGCTCGGGCTGAGAAAAATATCCATCCCTGAAAAATACACCCCTGATCCCTGTCCCCTGTTTTAATATAGAATTATAAAAAATCCGTATCTATCTTCTCCTTCTTTCCTGAACCGGCAGACCTGTAGATTGCCATGATTGAAGCAAGCACAGGCAGCGAATCCTCTGCACTATTCAAAAAGGGTTCATCATAGACCACCCATCTTCTGAAGGCCTCAAGAGAGCGTGTTACTGCATGTATCCCTCTTACAGGAGGTTTTTCCTTCTCTACTTTTCTGCCTTTAAATATAACCTTTGAGAGATAATCAGATCCTTTGTATATGCCCGTACATCTTTCTCCATAGATCTCTATGGTCACCTTTTGCTCTGGATTAGCAACCATGGAGCTGCATATCTGCGCTACTGCGCCATTGTCCATCTCTATAATCCCCATCCCCAGGTCTTCTACTTCAATATCTTTAAACTTCTTATTAGCAACGGCACCAAGGGCACTGACAGGCCTGCCTCCCAGCGCCAACAGAAGAATGTCTATTGTATGACTCGCCTGAGTAAGCAAGGTGCCTCCCCCTGCCTCTTTCTTTTTGCTCCTCCATCTCCCCTGTTCAAAGTATGCCTTTTCTCTATGCCAAGGGACATTACACCGTCCATAATAGAGTTCACCAAGATCACCCTTCCGTGATGCCCTTACAAGTGCATAACACCCGGCATTATACCGATATTGATAGTTAATTCCTACCTTAACCCCCTTTTCCTGTGAGAGTTTGCATATTGCTATGGCATCATCCAAGGTGGTAGCCACAGGTTTTTCACAAAAGACATGGATGCCGGCATCTATGGCGTCATTGATCATTGGGAAATGCAGATGGTGTGGCACTGCCACATATACAGCATCCATCTCGAGATTATCGAGCATCTCTTTATAATCGCCATAGACTTCAGGAATCCCAAACAACCTGGCATGCCTCTTGGCCTTCTTTTCATCTGCATCAGCACATGCAACGATCCGAATTTCTCTGTTTACCTTTCCAGCAATTGTCATAAATCTCGACATATCACCGCACCCTATAATTCCTACCCTGAATTTCTTTCTCATAATCTCCGCCTTTAGATCCTATTTGTTGCCGGAGACCCAGGAGAGCCCCCTGCTAATTATCTCTTGTACATCCGGGTTCTTCATGGTCTTATAACAATGCCCCACAGCGATGTAACACACTCGACCTGCCCCATAGCCCCTTGTCCATACCATTGGTTCAATCTTGTTATTCTTCTCTGTAAAAAAACAAATGTTGTTATTTTTATCCCACTCATGCATGTAAAGCTCATCACGGACAGAGAAATTACCAATATCTCCAAATATCTTGGTACATTCATTACTCTGAACTATCTTGATCTCCCCTATCTTGCCATGGGAAATAAATCTGCCACCCAGGATACCAAAATATCGGTCATGCTTCTTAAAGGATGCGGATGCAGAATGAATGGCAAGTAGCCCACCTCCTGAGTCTATAAATTCATCCAGGGCATCTAAGGCATCCCCTGATATCTTTTTGCGGTGGAGATAGATTACAACCGAATCATACTTCTCTCTCTTTAATCTCTTAAGGGTCTCTATCGATGTAGAAAAGGAGTATTGATATCCATCAATCTGTTTTAAAAAGTTATGGAAAAGAGTCCTAACAAGGACAGATGGGTGTATAATACCTGAAGATACTATCAATATATTTTTAACCATTCCTTACTCCTTACAAGATTTATCTTAATTTATTTAAATATTTCTCCTGACCTGTAATCGCACCACACCTTTTCGAACCAGTGCTTATCATCCGGGATTGGCCGCACATCTACAAACCTTTTGAGTACCTCCCCTGATTTATCTATACCAATCTCCAGGATTTCTTTATTGAATCTATCATCGCACTTTTTGACATTGATATCCTTGATCTTTCCTGAGTCATCCAAGATAAAGACATCCCCAATATCTCCAATAATGTATGATCCCCTTCCC
>JAYEFR010000254.1:0-1518 GCA_034716155.1 Thermodesulfobacteriota bacterium | reverse complement strand
AGGTAGATGGGGCTCAAGTGATCCATGGCTTGGGATACCGGTAAAATGGGTTCAGATTTCTGCTGCCCGTTTGATTGTGGAATCAGGCCTGCCTGATTATAGCATTGATCCTAGTCAGGGTACTCACTTCTTTCAAAACCTCACCTCATTCAGAGTTGGATACTTTACAATTAATCCTTCTATTGGTGATGGTAAGTATGATTTGAAATTTCTTGATAATCAGGAGGCCGAGTTTGAAAATGAATACATCAGACATGTTCGTTTCGAAGAACCAATTCTTGTCAGGATAGACGGAACGAAAAACTGTGGAGCGATTTTCAAGCCGGGATTGAGTATGAAGACAACTAATAACTGGCAGGGGTCTGATGATTAGTTCCTTAATGGTGCAAAGCATGAGAAAAATCATAAAACAAAGTGACAAAACATACAGATTAAACAAAACCAAAAACCTAAATTTGCTAAACAATAATTTAACTTCATACTAATGAACGTAGAAAGAATATTGATTGATCTTGAAAAGAAGCATCCTGGAGAGGTGGAGTACCTCCAGGCCGTTAGAGAAGTTCTTGAATCCATTGAAAAAGTGTATTCAGACAATCCTCATTTTGAATCAGCTGGTATTATTGATCGATTAGTTGAGCCCGATCGGGTTATGACTTTTAAGGTTCCCTGGGCCGATGATGAAGGAAATGTTCATGTCAATCTGGGATACCGTATTCAGTTCAATAATGCAATTGGTCCGTACAAAGGTGGTCTCCGTTTCCACCCAAGTGTAAATTTGAGTATTCTTAAGTTTCTAGGGTTCGAGCAAATTTTTAAAAATTCTCTTACTACTCTTCCAATGGGAGGAGGAAAAGGAGGATCTGATTTCAATCCTAAGGGAAAATCTGATTCAGAAATTATGCGGTTCTGTCAGGCTTTTATGCTTGAATTATGGAAGCTTATTGGTCCTGAAACAGATATCCCCGCAGGTGATATTGGAGTTGGCGGAAGAGAAATAGGTTTCTTGTATGGAATGTATAGAAAACTAGCCGGTGAAAACACTGGCGTCTTAACCGGAAAAGGTCGTGGCTGGGGAGGTTCTCTAATTCGTCCTGAAGCTACTGGATTTGGTAATGTGTACTTTGCAAAAGAAATGTTGAGTACGAAAAGTGAATCTTTCGAAGGCAAAACTGTTTGCATTTCTGGTTTTGGTAATGTTGCATGGGGTGCTGTCAGCAAAGCTACTGAGTTAGGAGGAAAGGTAGTTACAATATCCGGACCAGATGGATATGTGTATGATCCTGACGGAATTAGTGGCGAAAAGATTGAATATATGCTCGAGCTTCGCGCATCAAATAATGATGTTGTTCAGCCTTATGCACTCGAATTTGGTGTTGAATTCCATAAGGGAAAACGACCTTGGGAAGTGAAGTGTGACATTGCTCTACCTTGTGCTACACAAAATGAATTGTCTGAAGAGGATGCAAAGATGTTGGTTGAAAATGGATGCTTCTGTGTATGCGAAGGTGCAAATAT
>JAYEFR010000253.1:0-7793 GCA_034716155.1 Thermodesulfobacteriota bacterium | reverse complement strand
AAAGCAATTTCGTCCATGCCGGCCAATTCAGACTTTCACCTCCAAAGAAATATGTTTTTTGTTGCCGGGCTTGCTGATGCTTTCCAGGATGTATGTGCAGTACATCGGCTTCTCCTGTGCTGAAGCTTTTGAGGACAAGTTGCCATCCGTAGCAAAAATGCCCTCCGCCGCTAAAGCTATGGAGGGCACCATCCTTCGCTTGCTCATTCCAACAGTGGACATGGAAATGGGCTGAACGGCTTGCCATCCGTAGCTTGCGAGTGAAACGAGCAAGCGAAGGATGGTGGAGGCGGGGGGAATCGAACCCCCGTCCGAAGGCCTTCCACTCAAGGCTCCTACATGCTTAGTCTGTGTTTTATATCTCAGGCAAAAGTTTGCCCACAAACAGGCATCTAATGCCCCAGCCCCTTAAAATATCCTTGCTGCCAAAGGGCCTGGCAACAAAGAGTACCTATCTAAATTTGACATCCCTTTATAGCCCGATAGGTAAAGCTATTAGGGACGTGGCTGCTAATTAAGCAGCCAGAGCGTAATTGTAATCGTCGGCACTTATAGTGTCTCTGCCTTTTTAACGAGGTGACAGACCCCGGCATGCTCCTTGAATTTCAACTACCTCCGTCGAACCCATTACGCCCCCGACGATATGTTTTATATAGAATCTTTCGGTAAAGATGTCAAATTATATTACCCTCCCTGATTTTTCCTGCTAGCTTCTTTACCTTTTTCATAATTTTCTCTGCATCTATAGTGAGAAGGCGCCGATCCTTCATAACGATCCTGCCGCCTACTATGGTGGTTGATACATCTGAGCCTGATGCGGCATAGACGATATGGGAATAGCTGTTGTAAAGAGGAGTCAGGTGGGGTTTTTTCATGTCGAGGATAATGATGTCCGCGCATTTGCCCGCCTCTATGGATCCTATCCGGTCTTCAAGGCCAAGGGCACTGGCTCCGTCGATTGTTGCCATCTTAAGGACTGTCCTGGCATTCATCACGGTGGGGTCCATGGTTGTAACCTTGTGGAGCTTGGCGGCTGTATCCATTTCCTTAAACATATCAAGATCATTGTTGCTGGCACACCCGTCTGTGCCGAGCCCCACTGTGATCCCTTTTTCCTGCATCTTAGGGATAGGTGCGACCCCTGATGCCAGCTTCATGGAGCTTTCAGGATTATGTGACACCTTTGTCTTGCAATCGGCAAGGATGCTGATCTCTTCATCGTCGATAAAGTTACAGTGAACAGCGACTGTCTTATCGTCAAGGACACCGAGATGGTGGAGGTGGTGTACCGGTGTCCTGCCGTATCTTTCCTGAATTGTCTTTATCTCATCCATTGTTTCAGCCAGATGAGTGTACAGGAATACATCTCCCTTCCTGGCGATTTTCTTGATGCCAATGTATGTATCAGGGCAGCAGGTGTATGGTGCATGGCAAAACAGGGCAGGGGTGATCAGGGAGGAAACCCCTGTCCATTTTTCAATAAATGATTTTGCAATATCGGCATTTTTAGATGGGTCTGGATTATCAGGGGTTGGGAAATCAACAAAACCCTGGCAGACCACGGCACGCATCCCTGTCTCGATAGCGGCTTGTGCCACGCTGTCTTCAAAAAAATATCCATCGCTCACGGTTGTCGTGCCGGAGAGAAACATCTCTGCAATGGCAAGTATGGCTCCGTCATACACCATTTCTGCGCTGGCATATTTTGCTTCTGCCGGGAAGATGTAATTGTTCAGCCAGTCCATAAGGGGGAGGTCGTCGGCAAGCCCACGAAAACAGACCATGGGCAGGTGGGTGTGGGTGTTGACTAATCCCGGCATGATAACAGAACCTTGTGCATCAATGATTTCTTTTGCCCTGTATTGAATGGGTCCCTCTTTTTTCCCCTTCGCGAAAAGGATCTTTCCGTTCTTGATGCCGATGATGGGGGCTTCAATAATCTCCATCTCTTTTGACATGGTAAGCAAGGTGCCACCAATGATTAAGATATCGAGGTTGGTGTTGTTATTCTCCTGATTCAGCATCTCTTTTACCAAAACTTTGTTTGATTGCCCTTGCGATGCCTCCTATCCTTTCCATGATATCATTTTCATCGATCGTTAAAAGCCTTTGATCTTTCATCACGACCTTTCCATTGATTACAACCGTATCGACATCAGAACCGCCTGCGGCATAGACGAGATGTGAATATGCGTTGTACATAGGGGTGAGATGCGGTTTATTTAGGTCGATAGTAATAATATCCGCCTTCATCCCGACCTTTAACGCTCCCACTTTTTTCCCTATGCCGATGGCCTTTGCCCCTTCGCAGGTCGCCATCCGGGTAACGGTTTGAGCATCCATGACCGTTGGATCAAGCCTGTGAACCTTATGGAGCTTGGCGGCCATATCCATCTCCTGGAACATATCCAGGTTGTTGTTGCTTGCGCAACCGTCGGTCCCGAGGCCGACCGTAATACCTTTTTCCAGCATATCAGGTATTGGGGCTACGCCGGAGGCCAATTTCATATTGCTCTCGGGATTATGGACGACCTTACAGCCGTTATCGGCAAAGAGGGCAAGATCTCCTTTAGTAAGCCAGACGCCGTGGAAGGCGATGAAGTCTTCATCAAGAAAACCGACCTCCTTTAATACCGTATCAGGGGGTTTCCCGTAAATGCCTGTAATTTGCTCACGCTCGGTGGTTGTCTCTAAAAAATGGGTGCCAATGGGGGCATTGTATTCCTTGGCCAGGGCCTTTGCCTTTTTCAGTAGGTCATAAGAACAGGTATACAGAGAATGGGGTTCTACCACAATGTTTACCAAAGGATCGCCACTCCATTTTTCAAGCAGCATGCGTGTATATGCAACCCCTTCGTCAGGTGTCTTCACGTTAGGTGACGGGAAATCAAAGAGCACCTCGCCCACAAGGCAACGAAGCCCGGCCTTTTTTGCGGCCCTGGCGACCTCGTCCTCAAAGATATACATATCACAAAATGTCGTGGTTCCGGACCGGATCATCTCTGCACACGCAAGCATGCTGCCAAGGTAAGCAAACTCTTTATCGACAAATTTTGCTTCCGCGGGGAAGATGTAGTTGTTCAGCCAATCCATGAGCTCCAGGTCGTCCGCCAGCCCCCTGAAATAGGTCATAGCGGCATGAGTATGACCATTGATAAGACCCGGCATGATCAGATGATTTCGAGCATCAAGGACTTCTGAGGAGATATACTGGGCATCGATCTCCTCTTTTTGCCCGATTGCAACGATGTCTTGCCCCGAAATGACAATTGCGCCGTTTTCAATAACAGATCCCTTCTCATCCATCGGGAGTACAATCCCACCAGATATGATAATATCAGCCTCTTTCATGGTAATACATTCCCTCCTTTCTAACTAACATCGATCAGGATGGGCTTTAATTATCACGATGCCGAGAGCATGGTAAAGGGCAATAATCCTCTTGCTCAATATTCTTAGTACCTGTTGAAAGGTGGCTACTGCCTTTTCTGGAGAAAGAGTGCAGCTCTGTCTTATTTTTCCTTGCCCACATGAAATGCCCTGGCAATGACCTCTCCAAGGCGTTGATATTGTTCAACAGCAGGTGAGTAGATAAGAGGATCAACCTTTTTGGGATCTATTTTCCCATTTTTTAGGCAATTTTCACTGATATGCGTTTCAATAATTTCACCAATAACCAGTGTATGGCTGCCAAGATCGAGTAAGTGGATTACCTTGCATTCAAGATTTATCGGGCATTCCCGTATAAGAGGTGCTGTTTCAAGGGTTCCGTAAAAGGTTTCAAAGATTTGCGATTTGTCTTTATCTTTCCCGGAATAAAGACCGCAGAAGTCTACCTTTTTAACTAAATCAGTACTGGGGACATTAATGGAAAAAACCCCTTGCTCTTTGATACCCTTTAATGTGTAGCGTATTTTACGTTCAGCAACTGAAAGGATGTATTAACAAATCGCGATGGAAGGATAAGCTTAAGAACCCATCCATCCCTCCTTACGTGCTGAGAAGAATAGCCATCCCTGAAAACCGGCCCCTGATCCCTGACCCCTATTCTCATATAAATTCTCTTACATCCTTTCCGGAATTTTGTTACATAGGGTATAGAAATTTTTGCAACAGTTCTGAGATACGCATAGCACATATGGGAGAAGGCGATGTTTGACTTTCAGAAAGGACGGATCAAATTAATACGCGGGGGTGGGTATCCACATTGCCACACGGTCTTTATCGATGACGAAAACAGGGCCTTTATAGATGCTGCAAGCCGTGAGGACACACTAAAGGCAATCCACAAAGAAAGACCGGTAAACATCATCATAACCAGTCATGGACACGAAGATCACATAATGTACAACTATCTTTCCCCTCAGGCAAGCCTGTGGGTCCCTGAGGCTGACGCGCCTCTCTTTAGGGGTATCAAGGATTTTATCGGCTCTTTTATTGATTTATATGGACTGAGTGAGGAGGATTATATCCTGTGGGAGGAATTCTTAAGCAAAGAATGCCATTATACCCCCAGAGAACCTGATCGGCTATTAAGGGATGGGGACATCCTAGAATTTGGCGAGACCACCACAGAGGTTATTCATACCCCTGGCCATACTCCGGGCCACTGCGCCTTTCACTTTTTAGAAGAAAGGGTCATATACCTTGCTGATCTGGATCTGGTAAAAGCAGGGCCCTATTATGGAGATCCATCATCAGACTTAGATGAGACCATTCGATCGCTAAACCGTGTTGCTTCCATTGATGTGGACACTTACCTTACTGCTCACGGAAAGGGAATCTATGAGGGAGACCCCATCCATATCCACAGGTATCTGGACACAATCTGGGACAGAGAAGAAAAGCTTTTAGGGCTTCTGGAAAAAGGGCCGAAGACCTTGGATGAGATAACCAAGGAGGGGATTATATATGGTAATCATAAGGCCATAGCACAATGGGACCTCTCCCTCTCAGAAAAGGGTATGATGAAAAAGCACCTGGAACGGATCGAGAGGCAGGGTAAAATCATAAAAGAGGGAGATTATTACCACATAGTGAGATAAGATCCTTTTTGGAATAAAGTCTTCTTCTATCTTTAAGACCACCCATAACCGATGTATGGGGCCTTTCCTGTATTTATTGATAATAGGATATGGCGCTATTAATCCCCTTGAGGGGGGGTGTTACCCCTTGAGGGGGCTTGGGATGTTCCCCCTTTGAAGGGGGTCACACCCACTTAATTCCCCCTTTGAAGGGGGTTAGGGGGATGTTATATCAATCTGGAGATTTACAGCCGAATCTTATGATAGATATCATTCAATGATAGGAATCAGAGTCTTTATCGTTGTTTTCCAGTAATGACCTGAATTAGCCCTTCCCCCTTTTTTTTCAAATCAGAATCCTGTTTTGCACGAGGGGTTGCCGGCTTCTGTATCCATCCGGTTATCTGAATCTTTACCCACCTGCCCTCTTCCTGAAGGACTTCCATCTCGGTAGATTTACAGATCATTGCTATCTTCTTCCCATCAGGAGCATCCAGCAATCTCACCTTTTCCGTATTTATATACGATCTGTTATCTTCAGGTTTAAGGCCCATGCAAAAGATGGAAATAGCAGCGATAAAGATCACTGCGAACAATTTTATTTGTTTGTTTATCAACACATCACCCCCTTGATGACAACTTTTTCTTAAGAAAATATTACTGCCCAGATATCCGGGTTTGAGTCAAGGGATAAACACCAAGAGTTCTGCCAAAGTTGTTGCCCGAGTCCTCTCTCAGGTGTTTTTAGTAAGTTTTGTTTTGCCCAAGGTTCGTTTTTGGCGGATCTATATTTTGCTTAGTTGAAGGACATCCGATTCTATCCCAACCTTAAAAAGCAGGATAATTTTTGCTTTGTTACCTTGACATAAAGGCATCTCTTCTTATACTTCTAGTATATAAAAAGGATGGTATGATAAATAAAAATCGATTAAATGCCATTAAGATTATAATTGTCGCGGAAGATACCGTACTTTATGAGAGCCCTTACTTAGGGCAGCATGGGATTTCTATTCTCCTTATAGCAGAGGCAGGCGGAGCCACCAAAAAATTTCTTGTTGATGTAGGGCAGAATCCTACTGCCTTACTTGAAAACATGAGTAAGATGGACATTTCTCCTTCTCATATAGATGCTATAGTCCTCACACACTGCCATTATGACCATACTCAGGGTGTAGCAAGAATCCTCAAGGAGATCGGGAAAAGCGATATTCCCGTTATAGCCCATCCAGACCTATTTCGTCTCAATTTTATTACTGACCCTCATTTCAGGCACCTGGGCATTATGGATGGAGATAAAGAGGCAGATATTGAAACCTCCGGGGGTAAACTCTGTTTGACCAAGGATCCCATACAAATATTGCCAGGCCTTATTACCACTGGGGAAGTGAAAAGACAGACAGATTTCGAAGAAGTTGGGATGGACCTTTTTACAATAAAAAACGGTAAGATAGAGACAGACTTGATGACAGATGACATCTCTGTTGTTGCAAACCTTAAAGAAAAAGGACTGGTTGTTGTCACAGGGTGTAGTCATGCAGGTATTGTGAATATTATTAAACATGCCATTAAATTAACCGGGACAAAAAAGGTTCATGGAATTATCGGAGGATTTCACCTTATTGAAGCATCTACCAATAGGATTAAAAAGACCGTGCAAGAACTGGAAAGGCTAAACCCTGACTGGATAGCTGCAGGTCATTGTACTGGATTTGAGGCCCAAGTCGAGCTATATAATACATTTAAAGATCGCTTTTCACCTTTACATACCGGTATGATTTTTGAAATTTAGCAGACAGAGTTGCTTGTTTATTAAAGATTTAAGGAGGTAATCTGAATGGCAAATGGCGGAAAACATTTAAGAAAGGAACTTGGAATATTAAGCGTGACTGCAATCACTGCTGGTATTGTCATAGGCGCTGGGGTGTTTATTGTTACCGGGATTGCAGCAAAGTATGCAGGAGCCCTGACATGGGTATCTTATGCCATCGGTGCTGTACCTGTCATACTGGCTGGCTTGAGTACGGTTATGCTTAACCTTATGTATCCTGTAGAAGGCGGAGAGAGCTATGTATACCCTACAAGAATTGTATCAAAATATGTAGGGTTTCTGTCAGGTTGGGCTATGTGGCTAGCCCTGATTGGGCCTGTTGCTATAACTGCAAAGGCATTTGTCATGTATGTAAATGCACTTCCCGGTCTTGAGACTCAGCTTAATGTTATTATAGGAGCGGTCATTGTTACTGTTATATTCTTTATTATCAACTGGGTAGGGATCAAGACTGTTTCTATCATACAGAATGTCCTGTTTATATTCATGGTCGTTGGGCTCATTATCTATATCATTCTTAGCCTTCCTCATCTTGATGCAAGTTATATGAGTATGGGATGTCCGATGGGATTTTCAGGGGTGTGGAAAGGAGCTTCTCTTTTGATCTTTGCCTATGCTGGCCTTACATTAGCTGCTGATTTGGGCGAAGAAGCCAAAAATCCTGCAAGGACTATCTCGTGGGGGATTATATTAGGGATCCTTGTCCCTGCAATCCTGTATATGGGATCAGCATTTGTATCCACTGCAGTTATTCCATGGAAAGAGTTTGCATCCTCCTCTGCTCCTTATGCAACAGTTGCCTCAAAATATATGGGGGCCTTCGGTGTTACATTCATCATCATAGTCGCAGGGGCTGCTATTTTATCCTCCCATAATGCAGAGCAAACAGTAGGCACGAGGATCCTATTCGGCACGTCCCGGGATAAAATTCTTCCAAAGGC
>JAYEFR010000252.1:0-1545 GCA_034716155.1 Thermodesulfobacteriota bacterium | reverse complement strand
ATGATTTTGTTGTCAAGTAATAATTAATTTAAAAGTATTTAATTAGTGGCTACGCCTAAAACCTCTAAAACACCCCTAACCCCTCTCTATACCTCGCTTTACATGAAATATTGCTGCGGAACATCAGTTGCAAGTCTCTAAGCAATGGATTTTTCTTCAAAACAGCAGTATGGGTTGAAGACATAAGACTATCCCTGAGTCAATTCTTCGGATGTTTCAGAAGAAGCTCTTTCTTCTCTTATCGTCACTTCCTGGCTTGAGTCAGCTTTAATCTCTTTGGCAATCTCCGACAAAAACCCTGAGAGACAAGACCTCCGATAGGGTTAACCTGTTTCACATCAAAGTAGAGTCGCTCGCGTTAACCAAATGCCACATCAAGTACCATCATTACCGCAAAACCCGCCATTGCACCCATAGTGGCTAAATCCGTATTGCCACCACGCTGAGATTCCGGAATCACTTCTTCAACCACGACAAAGATCATGGCGCCCGCGGCAAAACCTAAAGCATACGGAAGGAGGGGCTGTGCAAGGATAACGGCCGCTGCCCCAATAACACCAGCAACAGGTTCGACAATTCCTGATAACTGTCCATACCAGAAACTTTTCAAACGAGATATTCCCTCACGTCGAAGAGGAATGGAGACCGCAAGTCCCTCTGGAAAATTTTGAATCCCTATGCCGATAGCCAGGGCGACGGCTCCTGTCAAAGTGGCAGAAGGAAAACCGGAAGCAACAGCCCCAAAGGCAACCCCAACGGCAAGCCCCTCGGGGATATTGTGCAAAGTGATTGCAAGAACAAGGAGGGTACTCCGGTGCCAGCTTGTTTTAATCCCCTCAGCTTCTTTCAAATCAAAGCCAAGGTGAAGATGCGGAAGTATCTTATCAATACCCCATAAGAAAATGCCTCCCAGAAGAAAACCCGCAGCAGCCGGAAACCAGGCGGGAATATCTTTTCCTCCTGACATCTCAATGGCTGGAGCAAGCAGCGACCAATAACTGGCGGCAATCATAACTCCGCCCGCGAAACCAAGCATCCCATCGAGTACCCTCTTGCTTATCTCTCTGGCCACAAATACGACGGCCGCCCCAAGAGCAGTCACTGCCCATGTAAAACATGTTGCGAGAAGGGCCTGTACTACAGGATGAAAGCCCTCCAAATAATCTATCATGTTTCCAACTCCCACAAACTAAAACAGCAACGATATGTTTGTTGATTCTATATCCATAATATAGAATGTATTACAAGAAAATTTGTGGGGCGCGTTTTGGAAAAATTTTTTATAAGACGGCGAAACAGATGGAATGACACAATAAGTAAAGATAAGCTGTGCTATATGTGGCATTGCAAGACCTAACCCCAAATTTCCCTACCGGGCATTATATGGGTTTTATTAGGCCCATAACCCCAATCTTCAGTTTCTATCATATCTGCTCCTATATTCCTTTCGCCTATGGTGGATACCTTTAAATTCTCAATCAATGAACTATCTTCCTGATTCTTTAATCTTATATTCATTAGATCTAATCCCCCTTGGTAAAATTT
>JAYEFR010000251.1:0-7893 GCA_034716155.1 Thermodesulfobacteriota bacterium | reverse complement strand
TCCTATCTCCACAGGACCCCTTGAGGGCACAAACAACAAAATAAAAACACTACAAAGACAGGCTTACGGATTTAGAGACAGTGAATTCTTTAAACTCAAAATCTTGGCCCTTCACGAAGCCAAGTACTCTTTAGTGGGATGAACCGTTTTTATTTAGTTCGTAACAATCTTCCAGATGAAGAGCTTGTAATGGAGCTTGAGAGTTAAGAGTGTGTGAGGTTAAGCGTTGTGAGTTGATGGGTTGAGAGTTGAAAGTCCAAAAGAGACCTTTGCATAATTGCTTTCATGTCATTGCTTCGTCGCTTAATCTCCTCTAAGCGACATGCTCAATTACTTTTTACGACTGCATCTTCTATAACTCTTTATCTCAATAACTGATTTTGGCGGCCTTTAATCCATAGATTTCGCAGATTGCACGGATTACTCTAATCACTTAAAGGCAAATGCGAAATCTATAGGGTTTAATTCCCCGATTTCTTGCTGCGATAGAAAAAATAAACTACTTATTTTGATACCCCGTGGCAAGCCACGGGGGTATTTCATTAGATATCGTGTGTTTAAAATTTATAGGTGACGCCAAAGGCGACCACTGGATAATACTTATATTTGTCTAATTCATCTTCGATATCCTGCTTTTCTCCGGCTAGATCTGCCTGAAAGGATGGATCAGAGGCCAGCAGCCCGTTTGCAACAAGATCAATGTCGGGAGAACCCTGAAAGACAACACCCATGTCAAGGGTTAGTCCCCATCTCTTGTCTTTTCCTACGGCATTCCCCCAGCCAATCCCTGCATATGGCGCTATTTTGTCGAAATCCATCTTGCCTGTGAGAGTGCCTACATCACTAAACGTATATGTAGTGGTCCCTATCGTATATGAGACGGTTGGTTTTGCTTCCATATCCAATTCATTCTGATTTATCATTCCCCCACCGCTTAAACGGAAGCCGCCATGAAACGGGTACCAATCAAGCAATACCGAACCGGAAAGGAGAGCTAGATCAAAATCATACTCGATATCGCTCTCTTTGCCGCTGTAGTCATAGCTGAAGGCATTGGCACCAAATCTCAGATTAATATTAGATGCTATGCATGTTGTGATCTCAACACCAACGCCTAATGTGCTGAGTTTGCCTGCAACTGCAAATCTTCCGGAATCTGCATACCCTGATCCGCCGAAAACCAGGATACACATAATGCCCGCCAAGAAAGTGATAATGTTTTTCTTCATCAAACTCTCCTTTCTTCTTAAAGATATAGATTAACTGGCCAGTTCAAACAACATGACCGGGGCCTTCGTACAATACGCATTGTGTCATTGCGAGCGAAGCGAAGCAATCTCTAAAATGGGAAATAAAAGGGATTGCCACGTCGCTAATGCTCCTCGCAATGAATATGATAGATAATTATGTAAAGGTCTCATGCCATATTGATCGGCATTATGTGTGTTTTACTGTAATCTGAAACCATGAGCCCATCAATAGTTAAGCCAATCAAAGGGTAACTTACAGGATAGTCCTCTTTCCATTGTACCTTTCGGTGTCGTAGAATCTATCCACATCGACAAGTTTCAGTTTATCAATGACCTCCTTGAGCGGAACGGATGTAATCTCTCCGTGAGAGAAGCTTACCATCCTGCCAAAATCCTCGTTGAGGATCATATCAACTGCTGCAATTCCGAACCACCTGGCCATGAGGCGATCACGGGCCGAGGGAGATCCACCCCTTTGAAGATGACTCAAGATTACATAACGTGCCTCGAAGCCGGTCCTTTTTACAATTTCGTCGGCAACATAGCTTGCAACCCCACCGAGAGAGCGGTGCCCAAAATCATCAACCTTATCATCTTTGTAAAATTCCTGCCCTTTCCTTGGCCTTGCTCCTTCAGAAACGACAACGATACTGTACTGGATCTCCCGTCCCTTCCGTACAAGGAGAAGTTCGCATATCCTCTCCATGTCAAAAGGATACTCCGGGATCAGGATAACATAAGCGCCGCTGCATTCTCCTCCATGCAGGGCGAGCCAGCCGGCATGACGCCCCATTGTTTCCACAACAAAAATTCTGCCATGTGAACCAGCCGTGGTGCGCAACCGGTTAATCTCCTCCATTATGACATTCACGGCGGAATCAAAACCGATGGAATAATCAGTACCTATCAGGTCGCTGTCAATGGTTTTAGGAATTCCTACAATCTTAATCCCACTCTTATATAATTTATAGGCAACCCCAAGTGTATCCTCACCACCAATCGCCACAATGACATCAATCCCAAGTTTCTCAATATTCTCCAGCAACCTCTCTGATCGATCATTTTTAGGATTAAAAGGGTTTGTCCGCGATGTTCCCAGATTTGTTCCTCCATAGCGGTCCCACGCTCGAACAATCTCTTCATTCAAATATCTAAGGTGGTGTGCAAGACTCTCCGGATTATCGGGATCAACCTCAACCAATCCCTTCCAGCCATCCATAACGCCTATCACCTCAAGTCTGACAGAGCGTTTTTCTGCAAGGTGAGGATCTAAAGCTGTCTTCGTCACCCACTTGATCGCTCCGTTCAGACCGGGACAGTCTCCCCCTCCTGTTAAAATTGCTATCTTGATCGTCATGGATTCCTCCTCCTCTATTATCATTATCGGCTATTCAATATACTAAAGATAAAAAATTTTCCAAACCATTAATAAAAGAATTTCTCCGGCTTGTTACAGCTCAGTTACTTGAAAGTCTCTTACCATGTCATTGCGAGGGGCTTAAGTGACGAAACAATCTAATAATATCAATGAGTTATGTAATATGAGATTCTTCATTTCGCTTAAGCCCCCCAGTTTGTCTTCGCTTCGCTCGCAATGACGCCCTTTTAGACTTTTTGCAAGTTCATTAAAATTCAACTATCCTGTTTTTTTCGTTTGACAAAGCCATATATTATGGTAATAGGAGATAATGGTTCGGCTATATTAGCGGGTTGGCTTCTCTCTAAAGGATCGATTCCTTTGCCGGAGTGACGGCCTGGGGCTTAGGACCATAATAAAGAATTAAGGAGATTAGTACTTTGGCAAAGGGAACTGTAAAATGGTTTAATGAACGGAAGGGGTATGGCTTTATTCAAAAGGAAGACGGACAGGACATATTTGTTCACCACTCTTCCATTAATATGACCGGATTTAAGACCCTCAATGAGGGAGACCAGGTGGAGTTTGAAGTGGAGGAAAGCGACAGGGGGCCTGCAGCTAAAAACGTCACTAAGTTGTAATTTTTCGCAATATAGCTATCACGGGCATCTCATTTTACCTTAAGGAGATGCCCTCCTCTCTAAACAAGTTTGCGACGAAGGTTTAGAGTTAAGCATCCAGGAATTGAGATTCCTGCATGATGTGTATTTTATTGTTGCCAGTTCAGCAAGCATTACCTTTAACTTCCTGAGCTCTCAACCCCCAAGTTTATCTCTGTCTATTGTTATCTTATGTCTTGTCCTTGCCTGATCCATAAATGCATCGAGCACCGTCTCTTTTTTTAGGGCAAGCACTCCACCCTTTATTGCCTTAGCCTGTTCTTCGTCCATGTCCTTTAGAAGAGCTTTCTCCTCCTTATTTATCCACACTATAATAATATCATTACCAATATTATACACCTTGGGCCTTTTAAGCTCAGGAAGATCACCCATTATGTCCCTGCCCATACCAAGCTTAGGTATCAACCACACTGAACGGTTGAAAAATCCTGTGTTTTCTATGGAGAGGCCTTTTTGTTTTACAAGTTCTGACGTATCCAAGGCAGCCAGCTTATCTGCATGGGCCTTTGCTTTATCTTTTGCCTTTTCTTTCATAAGATCAGATCTTACCTTCTCTTCTACATCAGCCAACTCTGGAATACGTGAAGGTATCCTTTTTATTACCTTAAAGAGTATATACCCATCTTTTACCTCAATGACATCACTTATCTCACCCTCAGGATACTTAAACGCATCCTTTGCCACATCCGCGCCGCCGGGGATATCTATGGTCTCTTTTTCAGTAAAGGGACTCGTCTCCTTTACCTTAAGATTATGGGATGACCCGTATCCATGTATATCGTAGTTTGCGTCTTCATAAAGTTCTACAAACGCATTGTATGCATCATTATATGCTTTGTCCTTTGCCTTTCTCTTTTTCAGGGTCTCCATGATGGATTGTTTCACTACATCAAATGTACGAGTGCGGGCATCCTTTTTTTCCTCAACCTTTACTATATGAAATCCAAACATTGTCTTCACAGGGCCTCTTATCTCTCCTGGCTTCATGGAAAACAAGACGTTGCCTAACTCACCACCGAGATCGTCCTTCTTGAGAAAACCAAGATCCCCTCCCCTTGCAGCACTGCCTGGATCTTGAGAATATTTTTTTGCAAGGGATTCAAAAGATTTGCCTGACTTTGCTTCTTCCAATATCCTTAGTACCTCTTTCTCTTTTTGTTTAACTGCCTTGTCATTGGCTTGTTCCGGGATGCGTATAAGGATATGGCGTGCTCTAACCTTGGCCGGGGTGGTATAGAGCTGTTTATGTGCATCGTAGTAAGCACTTGCTTCATCCACTGTGACATCCACCTTAGGTATGTATGAGGCCGCATCAAAACTTATATATGCAATCGAGGTCTTTGGAGATACTTTATATGCCTGCTTATGTGCCTCATAGTAGGCCTCAATCTCCTCGGGGGCGGGATCCACTTCCTTTTCATATACACTGGGTTTTATACGGACAAAATTTAGGTCAAACCTATCATTTTTATCACGGAAAGATGCCTCGATCTCCTTTGGGGTTACACTTACATTGCCTGTAATCATATCTTGCAAGCGTCTTCTTAACATCTCTTTTTTTTGTTGATCCTCAAACTGGCCAGGTTGAAGTTTATAATATCTGAGTACACGATTATAGGCCGCCATATCAAATTTCCCATCACTCGTAAATGCTCCCACATTTTTAATAGCCTTAGCTAGTTCCTCATCTGTAACTATAATACCCACCCTTTTAGCTTCAAATTCCATGATATAATTATTTATCATCTGTTCAAGTACCTTCTGCCTAAGGTTCATCCTTTCTGCCATCTTATTATCAAATGTTTTGCCGTAGCGCTCCTGATAGGCATTGAATGCATCTCTATAGGCCTTTGAATGTTGCTGTATGGATATAATATGATTATCTACCTGAGCAATTTTATTCGCCTTCCTCGTAAAGTATGTGCTCCCTCCCCAAAATATAAAGACGACTATGATAACTCCAAATATCACCTTTGTAATCCATCCTCTAGCACGCCTTCTTATGTATCCAAGCATCAAAGGTCTCCTTTTTCAGTTTATAGGCTAAGATTAATCTAAACGATTTAGATTAATACGGCCCTTATTGCAAGGGCTTTATATGAAAATACTTGTCCGTTGTCCGTGGTTAGTTGTCAGTGGCATATTGGAAGGTGATCATTCTATCTGGAGGTTTTACAACGGACAACGGACTACTGACAAGTATAAGTACAGAACTAAAAGACCACTCAGGACTAAATATATTCCCATGTTTGGTTGTGCCTGCCGCGCAGGCATGTCAGCTTATATTTGTTAGATGATAAATATCAGTCTTTATCCGGAATACGGCTTAAGTCCTCCATCCATGGGGCATCCTCACTGTCACTGGGTGCCCTGTAATCCCCTCTCGGTGAGAGAGACCCACCCGAACCCACCTTCGGGGCATTTGGAATACAAGACCTCTTAAACTGGCTCAGCCTGAAAAATCTGTGAAGGTATATCTTAAGCCAGTGTTTGATCTCGGCAATACTATACTCGTGCCTTCTATCTTCGGGTACATCCGGCCAGACTCCTTTACCCTTATCTTTCCATGCACACCAGGAGAGGAATGCAACCTTTGAGGGGGTGTATCCATATCTTGTGATATAAAAATTGTTAAAATCCTGCAGCTCAAAAGGCCCTATTATATCCTCACTCTTATGAGCAGGCTGACCGTCAACAGTGCCTGGGATAAGCTCGGGGCTTATCTCAGTACCAAGGATATCCTCAAGGCAGGAAGAAACATCTTCACCTAACAAATCTTTATCTACAATCCACCTTATTATATATCGAATCAATGTCTTAGGAACACTAGCATTTACACTATAATGAGACATATGATCGCCAACACCATAGGTACACCATCCAAGGGCAAGCTCACTCAGATCTCCAGTCCCTACAACTATCCCGTTTTTTAAGTTGGCAATCCTGAACAGATGAGAAGTTCTGTCCCCTGCCTGCACATTCTCAAATGTCACATCATAGACATTCTCTCCCCCGGCAAAGGGATGATCTATATCCTTCATCATCTGTAGAGCGCTTGGTTTTATATCAATCTCCCCTGCCTCAACGCCTAAGGCATTCATGAGACGGATGGCATTGTTATAAGTCCTTTCAGATGTAGCAAAACCCGGCATAGTATATGCCTTTATGTTTGATCTGGGGAGGTTCAACTCATCCATAGCCCGTGCGCACACGATGAGTGCGTGCGTGGAATCCAGACCCCCGGATACACCTATGACAACATTTTCAATCTCTGCAGATCTCAACCTTTTTGCCAGGCCCTGCACCTGAATGTTATAGACCTCATAGCATCTCTGATCTCTTACGTTCGGATCAGAGGGCACATAAGGAAATCTTTGAATCTGCCTCTCAAGGGGAATCTCCCCGGAAGGGATTTTCACCTTGATTGGTATCCTTTGGAAATCAGATATCTTATCCCTGTATATCCTGATCCCATCTCCGAAACTGGTAAGCCTCATCCTGTCCTGGACAAGCCGATCGATATCCACATCGCCAATAATCACTTGGGGTTCCCACGAAAACCTTTTTGAGGCTGCAAGTAGATTGCCATTCTCATAGATAACGGCATGACCGTCCCATGCCAGGTCAGTAGTGGACTCTCCAGGCCCTGCTGCGGCATAAAGATAGGCAGCCACACAGGAAGCGGATTGTTTAGAAGCAAGACTATTCCTGTACTCGTCTTTGCCTAATGTTATATTAGATGCAGACAGATTCCCTGTCACTGTCGCCCCTGCGAGCGCTGCATAGCTGGAAGGCGGGATAGTAGCCCAGACGTCCTCACATAATTCAATAAAAAAAGAAAAGTTCGGGATGGTTTCAACATCAAATATCAGGTTATCTCCTATAGGGATGTCTTGATAACCACACAAATCGATTCTATCTACTATCAACTCCCTCGAAGAGCTGAATTGCCTTTTTTCATAGAACTCCCTGTAGTTAGGGATATAGGTCTTGACAGCGATTCCCAGGATCTTGCCCCTTTGAATCACTATACCACAATTGTAGAGCCTCTGCATTACCTTTAACGGGGCGCCGACAACTACAACCATATCTATATCAGATGTAGCATTCAAAAGCCTTTGGATGCTTGCTTGAACTGAATAAAGAAGGGCATCCTGAAAAAAGAGATCTTCATTTGTATATGCAGAGATGCCAAGCTCTGGAAACAGCGCAAACACAGCCTCTCTTTTGGCTGCCTTGTGCACTAATTCAATTGTTTTACCCACATTAAATCCAGGGTCAGCGACCTTAACCTCGGGTATACACACAGCGACCCTTGTAAACCCATGTCTATACAGGTTAAAAAAGTCTGATCTATCCTCCACTTCTTACCCCCTTCACATGGAATATTTATTCATCTCTATATACACTATACACTAAACCAGTCGAGAGTCGATAGTCAAGAGCTATGAGTTAGGGAGTTGAGGAGTTAGGGAGTTGAGGAGTTAGGGAGTTGAGGAGTTAGGGAGTTGAGGAGTTAGGGAGTTAGGGATTTAAGGAGAGATATCTGTTAAGCTTCGACATAGGTAGACTGAAACAACCTTCAACTCTTACACTCATAACTCCC
>JAYEFR010000250.1:0-7899 GCA_034716155.1 Thermodesulfobacteriota bacterium | reverse complement strand
TAGGTGACTTTATGCGGGTTTATTAAAGATGAAAAACAAAAGAAATGATTTCGCACTTTATTTAGCCTGACCCATATGTTGCCAACCTACTTATCTACAGAGAGGTCCCTTGTCTTTAGAAACTCCAATCTATTCATGGCATTTACCATGGCCTTCCCGGAAGCCACCAATATGTCCGGGTCGGACCCATGACCAACAGCAATCCTATTCTTATCCTGAAGATCTACGGTTACCTCACCTAGGGCATCAGTCCCGCCTGTAATTGAACTCACAGAAAAATGCAGCAGCTTTGCATCTACTCCTGTCATCTGTATAATGGTCTTGTAGACTGCATCAACCGGGCCATTGCCGAAACCTGCCGTCTGGACGACCTCACCCTCTATTTCTAATTGGACAGTCGCAGTAGGGACTGCCACTGTTCCGGATGTTACATTCAGGTATTTCAATCTATATTTATCCGGTATCCTGTATATCTCCTCCATTACAATTGCTTCAATATCCTCATCATATATATCCTTCTTCCTGTCGGAGATATTTTTAAAGCGTTTGAATACCTTGGATATTTCCGTATCAGCTAGATTATATCCCAAGGCCTCCAGCCGGTTTTTAAGCGCATGCTTTCCGGAATGTTTGCCTAGGACAAGAGACGACCGGCCAATGCCAACAGACTCCGGGGTCATGATCTCATATGTAGTCCTCTCTTTTAAGTACCCATCCTGATGGATACCGGCCTCATGGGCAAAGGCATTTGCACCTACAATAGCCTTATTAGGCTGTACTGATATACCTGTAATGTGTGATACCAAACGGCTGGCAGGATATATCTGCGTGGTATCTATACCTGAATAAAAATTATAGATATCTTTCCTTACATTTAAGGCCATTACCACCTCTTCTAAGGAGGCATTGCCTGCCCTTTCCCCTATGCCATTTATAGTACATTCCACCTGCGTTGCACCTGCCAGGATAGCAGATATGGAATTTGCTGTGGCAAGACCCAGATCATTATGACAGTGGACGGATATAGCAATGTCTTGTGCCGCCTTGACGTTTGTTTTGATGTAGCTGACCAGATCAAAAAATTCTTGAGGGGTAGTATAACCGACTGTGTCAGGTATGTTTATTGTATCAGCCCCTGCGGCAACGGCTACATTAAAGACATCTACAAGAAATCCTTTGTCTGAGCGCGTGGCATCTTCTGCAGAAAACTCAACGCTTGAGCAGCACTGGCCGCAGGCCTTCACCGCATCCTCTACGGTTTTTAAGACCTGATTTTTCGCCATGTGCAACTTATGCTCAAGATGTATATCGGAAGTAGCAATAAAGGTATGCAGTCCCGGTCTATTCGCAACCTTTACAGCATCCCATGCCCTTTTTATATCTTCATCACGGGTCCTGGCCAGTCCAACTACTAAGGAGGTTTTTACCTCAGCCGCCACCTGCTTTACTGCGTCAAAATCACCTGGAGAAGACGCTGGGAAACCTGCCTCTAGTTTATCTACACCCAGGGTTTCAAGCTGTTTTGCCACAAGGACCTTTTCGCCGATATTCATGCTTGCCCCAGGGGACTGTTCCCCATCCCTTAAGGTGGTATCAAAGATGATGATCTTCTTTGGCGTCTGCTTCATCTCTTCCTTCGTTTAGTATATTTTCTTCTGCTTTATGGCTTTTTAACATCCTTATTATCACCATGACAGGTCCTGACAGTACAAATGCCATTACAAAGACAACCAACATAATTTCAGGGATAGCTGCTACTACCATAAGTAAAAGCACGACTGCGACAAGGAGTTGAAATGGATGGGCCTTTATATATGTAACCCTTTTAAAGCTGGGATATTGAATATTACTTACCATCAGGTATGAGAGTATATATACCTCTATCATTACTGCCACTGAAGGAATCGACCCTATTACTTCGGAAACCAAGACTGTACCGGCTAATGCCACAGCAGCCATTGGTATGGGTAGCCCTGTAAATGTTGTATCACTGGACTCTGCACTGTTAAACCTGGCAAGCCTTAATGCCCCGCATGCCACGAATAAAAAGCCGGCAAGCCAACCAAGCCTGTCATACGCACTAAACTGCCACAGATAAACCATTATTGCAGGCGCCACTCCAAAGGCTATCACATCAGAGAGAGAGTCATATTCCTTCCCAAACAGTGATGTAGTGTGGGTAGCTCTGGCAATCCTCCCGTCTAATGCATCCATGAACCCTGCAAAGAGAATGAAGATGGCAGCCTTATGAAAATTTTCCTTCAATGCAAATAATATGGAATAAAAACCAAAAAACAGACTCATGGTTGTAATAAGATTTGGCAAAAGCGGCACCCTTTTTTTATCTCTTTTTTTCCTGGATCTCTTCATTGATTAAGCCCTCCCCAATATGCTCTGACCTGCAGATACCTTATTACCTTTTCTAACTATAACGTTAACGGCTTCAGGTATGTAACACTCTAAGAGCGAACCAAAACAAATAAGTCCTATCTTCCGACCTGGAGATAGCATATCTCCAACCTTTGGCCAGCAGATAATCCTCCTTGCAACAATCCCTGCAACCTGATCCATCCTGAACATCCCTTTGTTGTTCTTTATATAGAGTATCATACGCTCGTTTGCTTCAGTCTTTTCTAATAAACTTGCCATATAAAATTTCCCAGGTCTATAGTACTTCTCCACCACGGTCCCATCTACTATTGCTCGGTTGATGTGCACATTAAGAATAGACATGAAGATAGATACCTTAGTACAATCACCTACACGATCTTCATATGTCTTCTCTACTCGCAACACCTTGCCATCGGCTGGAGAAAGTATTAACCCCTCTTCTTTGGGGGCCTCTCTTTTCGGGTCTCTGAAAAACCATGCGATGAACATGGTGACACCCCAACCTAACAAGCCCAATCCAGGTCTCACCCTGGTGAAAATGGCGGCCGCAAAAGCTGAAGGGGCTATGTAAGGTAGCCCTTCCCTTCTTATGATCATTCAATTTTCCTCTTTCTTTACCTTTTGGCCCTCGGCAATCCAGGGCATCATAGCGCGCAATCTTTTTCCCACATCTTCTATTAAGTGCCCTTCTCCCTTCTTTGTAAGGGCATTAAAGACTGGAGAGCCTGCTCTGTTCTCTAAAATCCACTCTTTTGCAAACCTGCCATCCCTTATCTGATTAAGGATGTCCTTCATGGTAGAGCGTACATGTTCATCTATGAGCACAGGCCCCCTTGTAAGGTCGCCGTATTGTGCGGTATTACTGATAGAATAACGCATGTTTGATATCCCGCCTTCATATATCAGATCCACTATAAGCTTTAATTCATGCAGGCACTCAAAATATGCCATTTCCGGCGCATATCCTGCCTCTACCAGGGTCTCAAAACCTGCTGTTATCAAAGATGTCACCCCGCCGCAGAGCACAGCCTGTTCGCCAAATAAGTCTGTCTCTGTCTCTTCTGCAAATGTGGTTTCTATAATCCCTGCCTTGCCGCCACCTATAGCAGATGCATAGGAAAGCGCTATATCCTTGGTCTCTCCATCTTCCTCGGCCTCAACCGCTATCAGCATGGGAACACCCCTACCTTTAGTATACTCATAACGAACCATGTGCCCAGGAGCCTTAGGTGCCACCATAAAACAACTAACCCCTTTAGGGGGGACGATCTGGCCAAAATGAATATTAAAACCATGAGCAAATGCCAGATACATACCCTCGGTAAAATTAGGGGCTATATCTGCTCTGTACGCATCGGCCTGAAGTTCATCCGGTATTAAGACCATCACTATATCCGCCCATGTAGTTGCTTGAGCTGTGGTCATTACCTTTAATCCTGCAGCCTGAGCCTTGCCTGTGGACTTGCTCCCATCACGCAGCCCAACCACCACATCGACACCGGATTCCTTGAGATTATTGGAATGTGCAAAACCCTGCGAGCCATAACCAAGAACAGCCACCTTCTTTGATCGTATCTTTTTAAGATCGGCATCCTTATCATAATATACCTTCATCTATAAACGCCTCCTTTTTTGCATTTCTCTGTCCATAACAACAGCACCTGTCCTTATGAAGTCAACTATCCCTATAGGGGAAAGTATGTCTACAAACCCCTGAAGTTTGTCTTTATTACCTGTCAATTCCAGAGTATATGAGCTGGCAGATACGTCCACGACCTTTGCCCTAAATATCTCTGCCATCCTCAGTACCTCAGCCCTACCCTTATCTTCCGCCTTTACCTTTACCAAGAGCATCTCTCTCTCTACAGATTCTTTTCCTGTATAATCCACAACCTTTATAACATTTATAAGCTTATTCAACTGTTTTTTTATCTGCTCCATAACCTGATCATCACCAATCGTTGCTATAACCATCTTAGACTTTGTGGGGTCTAATGTAGGAGCGACCGAAAGAGACTCGATATTATAACCCCTTCCTGAAAACAGATCGGCTATCCTGGATAAAACTCCCGCCTCGTTATCTACCAGTACGGATATTACATGTCTCATTAGATTCACCCTTATACCAAAAGCATATTATTAATAGGTGCACCGGCCGGCACCATTGGATAGACGTCCTCTTCCGGCTCTATACGGAAATCCACCAATACAGGGCCGTCTGTATCTAAGGCTAAGCGAATTGCATTCTCCACATCAGATGGTTCCTCCACCCTTATACCTGATGCACCATAACTCTCGGCAAGCTTTACAAAATCAGGTGATACAGCCAGAGAAGTATGAGAGTATCTTTTCTTATAAAAAAGCCCCTGCCACTGACGAACCATACCTAAATATCCATTATTAAGTATCATAACCTTTACCGGAAGATTATACTGTACAGCGGTAGCAAGTTCCTGGATGTTCATCTGAATGGAGCCATCCCCTGCTATATCCACTACAGTCCTACCGGGAAATGCCACCTGAGCACCGATTGCAGCAGGGAAACCGTATCCCATCGTGCCCAGGCCACCTGATGTAAGAAAGGCCCTCGGCATCTTGAACTTATAGTACTGGGCTGTCCACATCTGATTCTGTCCCACCTCAGTGGCAATTATAGCATCATCCGGAGTAAACTTATCCACCATGGTTACTACATATTGAGGCTTTATCATTTTCCCTTTGGTATATTCGAGGGGATAAGCCTCCCTCCATTCCTTTATGGTTTCATGCCATGAGGCCAGCCTTTTCTTTAGATCTGAAAGTTCTTCTTGTTTGGCCTTAAGCATATTGATCAGGGTCGTTAAAACCATTTTGCAATCGCCGACAACCGGCAGATCTACCTTTATATTCTTACTGATAGATGTAGGATCGATATCTATATGTATAATCTTTGCCTTTGGTGCAAATTCATCAATTTTGCCTGTCACCCTGTCATCGAATCTGGAACCGACCGCCACCAGACAATCTGTCTCTGTCACCGCCATATTTGCCGCATATGTACCATGCATGCCCAGCATCCCAAGGGATAAAGGGCCATCAGAAGGAACCCCACCCATGCCCATTAATGTGGTGGTAACAGGTATATGTGTTAAGCTTGTAAGGGATATTAGTTCTTTGGAGGCATTGGAATGTATGATCCCGCCGCCTGCATAGATTACAGGGCGCTTGCTCTTTAATAACAGAGAAGCTATCCTTTTTATCTGGCCGGTATGTCCCTTGTATGTAGGGTTGTATCCGTGCACTGCAACCTTCTCCGGATACTTAAAGCCAGCGGTGGCATTCATAACATCCTTTGGGAGGTCAATGAGTACAGGGCCTGGCCTGCCTGTGGAGGCTATATAAAATGCCTCTTTTACTATCCTGGGCAGATCGGATATATCCTTTACCAGATAGTTATGCTTGGTACATGGCCTGGTAATATTGACAATATCCGCCTCCTGAAATGCATCATTACCTATAAGAGTGGTTGGAACCTGACCCGTGAATACTACTATGGGTATAGAATCCATGTAGGCAGTGGCAATGCCTGTTACTGTGTTTGTAGCGCCAGGACCTGATGTCACAAGGCATACACCAACCTTGCCTGTAGCCCTGGCATAGCCATCAGCAGCGTGCACAGCGCCCTGCTCATGTCTTACCAGTATGAACTCCATATCTTTCATATCCATAATGGCATCAAATATATCCAGAACAGCCCCGCCGGGATAACCAAAGATATGTTTTACCCCTTCGTATCTAAGCGTTTCTATTAATGCACTCGCACCCTTCATCCTGTTCATATTATTCAATACCTACTTTTTATTTTGTAAAATTAAGAGACCGAATCAACCACCTCTATGTTTGCGTAGTAATTCTTCTATCTTGTCTCTCCCTGCAAGCTTAAGCTTTTGAAGCTCTCTTCTTCTCAGTTCATCTTCTGTACTAAAATACCGTCTTTTGCTATATTTTTCTAGTTTCTTCTCATATTCGAGGTGTTCGTCCCAAAGTTTTTTAAGTTCCTTATTATGGGGTATTAATTTTCGGATCAACTGAACATCATTTTCTTCCATTATTTTTCCCCCTCATCTCGACTTTGATACAAAACAGAGATAGAACATATATCCCAGCGTGTCAAGCACACGGAACCCAAAAATTCGCCACCCATGTTTGGATGACATATTTTGGTTGACCTTTATTTTGGTGTTTGATAAAAGCTTGGTAAGTAGATCATCTTAGTTTTCCATCCAGAATGCAACAAAGCGTATTGGCAAGCCTTTTACGCGGGAATTGCGGCTTTTTTTTGCGCGGTCATTGGAAAGCACCAGGATAGTATCAGCCTTTGATGAAATGACACAATGTTTTTTTGAGGAGGTGTGGACTTCAGAGTTTTAAAGTCAGTCAGCTTATACCAAGTTTCAATCGATGTCATTGCGAGGAGCTTTAGCGACGTGGCAATCTAGGCATGCAATGGCAATGGAATAATTATATTTAGGAGGTAATATTAATGAACGATCTTGCAATGTTTGGCTTATCTAATCTTTTCGGCAGATGTAAAACAAAAGGCCGGTTTCATGGGATCATATCGCTTATTTTTCTTTTCTTATTTTCTTTTCTTTTGGCTTCATGCAAACCCACTGCAGTAATCACTGCAGATCCCCAATCAGGGCCTGCACCGCTTGCAGTGGAGTTTGATGGCTCAGGCAGTACAGATTGGAACAGAGACATAGTAAGCTATGAATGGGATTTTGATGGTGATGGCACCATTGATATGGAGGGCATTACAGCCACATACACCTATCAAGGCCCTGGCACTTACATGGCCAGGTTAATTGTAACAGACGAAAAGACAAATACATCTGAAACAACCCGGGAGATACGGGTGTATGGGTCTCCAACGGTGAGCATCGAGGCTGCTCCTCTATCCGTTATCTCTGGAGAACCTACCACCCTGAGCTGGACCTCAACCTATGCTGACTTTGTGAGTATAGATCAGGGTATAGGAGGTGTTGGTACAAACGGTTCGATGATAATTTCACCAACTGAGACCATAACCTACACCATTACAGCCACAGGCCCTGGAGGTTCTGCCACAGACAGTGTGACTGTTACTGTTTACACCTCAATACCTGAGGTGAATATTTCTGCAAGCCCCGGGACCATTTCTCAGGGAGGGTCTGCCATCCTGACTTGGGCATCCTCCAATGCCAGCTCTGCCTTTATAAATCAGGGCATAGGCGAGGTTTCTCTAAGTGGCTCAATCGAAGTCTCTCCTTTAGCAACAACGACATACACCATCATGGTCACAGGCCCCTTAGGTGCAGCCAGCGCCAAGACAGATATTATGGTCTTAGGTGATGTGGAACCGCAGCCGGAAGGCTCTTTTGGTGAGCAGTATGAGGATCTGATCCCGATCGATGCCAGAGGTAAAAGGTGTCAGGTCTTGACATTTGACATAAGCAACAAGGATGTGTAAGTTTAAGTTATGGGGAG